>JANOEM010000357.1:0-1776 GCA_031413195.1 Actinomycetes bacterium | reverse complement strand
CGTCAGCCGACTCGTAGGCCGAGGCCGTTCCGGTGAGGAAGTACTCGTCCTGGGTGTAACCGACCCTCGCCAGATCGAGTCCACCCGGACCGAGAACAATCGATCCGTTCCCTCCGCTGATGGGACCCTCGGCAACAGCCTGACCGACGGCTTCAGGGCGGAGTTCAGCTGCTGGCGCGGGCTTCACGGTCGTCGATGTGGGGGCGGTTGCGGGAACAGTTGTTGCTGGAGTTGTGGCCGACGTCGTCACGACTTGCTCCTCCTCGGAACTATCCGGAATCGTACTTTCAGAAGTGGTCTCGTCCGATGAACAGCTTGTCACCGCGACCAAGGACAGCACGATCAGAAGTTGGAGAGCCCTGATCCCACCCGTACCCATTGTCCAGACGCTATCCAGACGTTCATGTCACCGCCAGCGATCGTTTTTCGTCGCTTGCGGTGACATGAACGATGTGTGCGGGGTCACTGGCGGCGCGGGGCTGAGCTAGATTCGGCCCGACACCGAGGGGGAATCGATGGAACTCAAGCCGGGAATGGTTGCTGTCGTCACGGGCGGAGGCAGCGGGATCGGGCTCGCGCTCGCCAAGGCCTTCGCCGGGAAGGGCATGTCGATCGTCATCGCCGATGTCCAAGATGACGCGCTGGAAGCAGCGGCTTCGGCAATCGGGGCGCTGGGTGTCGACGTGCTCGCCGTCCGAACTGATGTCAGCAAAGTCGAGCAGGTCGAGTACCTCGCAACCGCCACGATCGAACGGTTCGGCGCAGTTCATGTCGTCTGCAACAACGCCGGGGTCTCGAGCGGTGGCGATCCCTGGTTGGGTGAGCTCTCGAGCTGGGAGTGGACGATGGGCGTCAACTTCTGGGGTGTCGTGCATGGCGTCCGCGCATTTCTGCCGCACCTCGTCATGTCCGGTGGCGGCCACGTTGTCAACACCGCGTCGATCGCCGGCTTGTTTCCCGGATTCTCGGCGCCCTACGACGCGAGCAAGCATGCCGTCGTGGCTATGACCGAGGGGCTCTACAACTCGATGCAGGCCACATTCATGCCGATCGGGGTCAGTTGCCTGTGTCCGGGTTGGGTGCGCACCGGAATCTTGGACGCAGAACGCAACTGGCCGGCCGAGTTGGGCGCCAAACCACAAGTCGACCCGATCGCGAACATCACTCGCAAGCACTTGGAGCGAGCGATCGCGGAGGGTTCACAACCGGGTTTCGTTGCCGATCTCGTCGTCGACGCGGTCGAGGCCGACCGCTTCTGGGTCTTTCCGCATGCGGACTTCCTCGAACTCGCGGTCGATCGCTTTCACCGGATCGAGGCTGGACTCAACCCCGAACCGCCCGAAGACATGCCGGGACTGCCACGGCGCTCGGAGATGATCGCCGAGACGATGGCTGCGTTGGAAGCGATGGCTGCAGCGTCAGCGATGGCTGCGCCGCCGGACGGGCTGAACGCGGACGGCGGGTGATCCTGGGCCCGCGTCACGGCGCCACAGCGGCGCGGTGCGGTGGGTCGGCCAGCGAGAGGAAGCTCTCGTCCTCTTGCGCGAAGTGCAGTTCGAGTAGCGCGTAGAGCCCGTAGAGCAGTCGCTGCAGATCACGAACATCGTCCGCCGACGGCGGCGATGATCCGATCCGATCGATGATCACTCCGACCTGCGCTGTCAGCCTGCTGATCTCAGCGTGGGCCCGGCTCATGGTCCCTGTCGGGTCGTTTCCTCCGAGGACTCCTGCAATCACCGGATAGAGCAGGCGATCCTCCTCGGCTTCGTGGGGCCC
>JANOEM010000356.1:0-14178 GCA_031413195.1 Actinomycetes bacterium | reverse complement strand
CGTGGTTCGCCGCCCTATCGATCCGGCTGCATTCAACGGCAGCGTGGCGGTCGAGTGGCTCAATGTCACCGCTGGTTTCGACAATGCTCCCGATTGGACATACAGCCACACGGAACTGATTCGCAGCGGTTGGGTGTGGGTCGGCGTGTCCGCCCAGGCTGTCGGGATCCTGGGCGGGAGCAACACGCTCGGCGCAGCTCTGGCGCTCAAGGCCGCCGACCCCGTGCGCTACGAATCGCTGAACCACCCGGGTGACAGCTACTCCTACGACATGTTCAGCCAGGCCGGAGCAACTGTGCGAACCCAATTCAAACAGGTACTCGGCGGGCTCGAGCCGATGCAGGTCATCGCCATCGGCGAGTCGCAGTCGGCGTTCCGGCTGAGCACGTACGTCAACGCCGTTGCGCCCCTCGCCCACGTTTTCGACGCCTATCTGGTGCACAGCAGAGCAGCTGCCGGCGCACCTCTCTCGCAAACACCGCTGCGCGAGATCGCGGCTCCCGATCCGATGCTCGTCCGCACGGATCTCGGCGTGCCCGTGATGAACGTGCTTTCCGAGACCGATCTCGTCGGCGGCGGCTTCGGCTACGGCCGGGCAAGGCAGCCCGACACAGACTTCATTCGCACATGGGAGATCGCCGGTACCGCTCACGCCGATGCCTATTCGCTCGGGTTGGGTGACAGCGACTACGGCTCCGGCGAGGCCGACGCGGCGCTGTTCGCGGCTTTGTCCTCTCCACCCAGCTCGATCTATGGCGGGGTCATCACGTGTGATCAGGCGATCAACGCAGGGCCGCACACGTACGTGGTGCGCAGTGCGATCGCGGCGTTGCGGACCTGGGTCGAGAGTGGCCGCCCACCAGCCTCGATGCCGCCGGTCGAACTCGATCCAGTCGGCCGGGAGATGGTCGTCGATGGTCGCGGTAACGCGCTCGGCGGCGTCCGGACCCCACATGTCGATGCGCCGATCGCCGCCTTGTCAGGAGTCGGGCAGACCGGTGAGACGTTCTGCGGCTTGTTCGGCACCACTGCGCCGTTCGATGCGGCGACTCTGACCGCGATGTACGGCGAAAGCACCACCTTTGTCACGCAGTGGAACGATGCGGTGAACAGCGCGGTCGAGTCCGGTGCAATTCTCGAAGCCGACGCCGTGCGACTGCGCGAGGTCGTGCAGTCGTTCGACATCGCATCGGTGGGATGATCGCGACTGCCGCGTATCGTCGTCGGTCATGGTCAGCCGCCCGACGCTCCAATCCCGGTCCGTGCGCGCCGGCGCTTTGGGCGCCGTCATTCTGGCCGCCGCTGCGATTGCGCTGGCGCTCCATCGCACGGGGCACACTCAAGGCGACGATTTCGCGCTCTACCTCCGCCAGGCGCGAAGCCTTTTCGACGGTGATGTCGGCGCTGTTGTGGCCGACAACCGTTTCACCGTGCTCAACTCCGGATCGAGTTTCAGCCCGATCGCGTATCCATGGGGTTGGCCGCTGCTTCTTGCACCGTTCGTTCAACAGTGGGGACTGGACTACGACCGTCTGAAGGTGCTCGAAGTGGGCATCTTCTGTCTCTGGTTGGTTCTGCTGCACGGCATCGTGCGCAGGCGAATGGGGCGCCTGATCGCCCTCGGCATGACCGCGGTCATCGGCACCGCACCGTTGTTCCTCGTCCACACCGATCAACTCCTGACCGAGTTCCCCCACCTCGCGGCGGTCGCCCTCGTGCTGTGGTGGTACGACCGGGTTCGGGCGAAGAGCCCGCTGATCACCGCGTCGACCAAGGATCTCGTGGTGCTGGGGACCTTGGTGACAGTGGCGTTCAACATGCGCCGCGAGAGCATCGTGTTGCTCGGAGTCATCGCTGTCGTCCAGGCGGTCGAACTGATCGCTGCGTCAAGTGAGGGATCGGTCGCACGAGTCGATCTTCGGGGTCGCCTCGCCTCTGTTTTCAGGCTGGTCCAGTCTCGCTGGCGGATGATCGTGGCGCCTTACGCCGCCTTCGTCGCGACGGCCATTGGGTTCCAACTGTTGTTGCCGACAATGCTCCTGCCCGACAACGGCAACAGCGCGAAGTTCATCGGCGCCCGATTCTCCGACTACGCCGGCGCCCTCACTCTCCATCTCGGTCTCGGGAGGCACCCGGCTCTCGGCGTGTTGATCGTCGGGGTCGCGATCGTTGGCGCAGTGATCGGTGTTCGACGTCGACCGGATCTGAACCTTCCACTGGTCGTGCTCGCGATCCTGAGCGCGCTGGTGATCGGCACCCACCTGCGGATGGTCGATCGGTACTGGTTCCAGGTGACCGTGTGGGTGTTGTACTTCGCCACCGTTGCCATCGTGACTGCATTCCAAGTGTTGCTCCGACAAAGGCGCCGTCTCGTCGTAGCCCTCGGAGTCACCCCACTCGTATTGTTGGTCGTGGCCCACGCGGTTGTCCTGCCAGGTGATATCGCAGACGCCCGACAGTTCAACGCTGATGGCCGCGTGCAGTTCGGGCCGGCGCATCCCGATGTCATCCCGATCTACGACGCGGTTGGCGATCTGACCCCTCCGACTGCGGTCATCGCGTTCTTTCGCGCCCGGACGATGACGCTGTTGACCGACCGCCGCGCGATCCAGAGCACGAACATCGACCAGATCATCCGGCGCGCCGACTACTTCGCCCAACGTCGCGAGAAGAGCTACTGGCAACCCGATCTGACCCCGTTCGAGGCAAAGGCAATGGGGTTGGAGATCGTCTGGTCAGACTCGATGTGGATCCTGTGGCGGCTGCCCCTGCCGTGAAGTGCCCCCGGTAGTCTTGCTGGCGTGTTGACGGCAGACGAGTTCGACGTGTCCGTGGTGCTGCCCGTGTACAACGAGCGCGGCCACCTGCGAACCGAGATCGACCGCATCCAGGCAGCGCTATCTGCGTCGCCCTACACCTTCGAAATCATCGTTGTCGACGATGGCTCCGACGATGGATCCGAGCAGGACCTGGTCACGATCGATGGCATCCGTCTGATCCGGCATAGCACCAACCGCGGATCGGGCGCCGCTCGGCGCACAGGCACGACTGCCGCTCGAGGGCGGATCGTGGTCTGGACCGATGTCGACATGACCTATCCGAACGAACTGATCCCCGAGATCGTTGCCCAGGTCGACGGCTGTGATCATGTCGTGGGTGCGCGCCGCACCGAACAGGGGACCAAACGGATCGTCCGGGTACCTGCGAAGTGGTTCATCCGGCGATTGGCCGGCTACCTCACCGATACGGACATCCCCGACCTCAACTCCGGGCTCCGGGCATTTCGTCGCGACGTGGCGATGCAATACGTGCACCACCTTCCAGCAGGCTTCTCGTGTGTCACGACCTTGACCATGTCGTTCCTCTCCAACGGCTACCAGGTCAAGTACGTGCCGATCGATTACTTCCCCCGAGCCGGGACCTCGAAGTTCCACTGGTGGCGCGACACCAAGCGCTACCTGCTCCAGGTCGTTCGGATGTCGCTGTCGTACAACCCGCTCAAGGTGTTCCTTCCTATCGGACTCACCCTGCTCCTCGTCGGAACCGGCAAGCTCGTCTATGACTGGATCGACAAGGACTTCCGGCTCGCGGCGAACACACTGCTGATATTGCTCGCCTCGCTGCAGGCAATTGCGGTGGGACTGTTGGCGGATCTCGTGGTCCGCTCGACCAAGCCGGCGACCCAGGTCCCGGCAGCATGAACTCGACAGCGACCGGAGCGACCGCCGTTCCGACCGGAAACACGTTCGACAAGTACGGATCGACGAACCCGATCGAGCAGCGGATGATGAAGGGTTTCATGGCGTCGCTCGATTCGTTGCTGGAAGGCCTTGAACCCACCCGGATCCTCGAGATCGGTGTCGGCGAGGGCGAGGTCATGGCTCGCCTCCGCGACCGCTTCCCGGGCGTGCCCATCGTCGGGCTCGATCTCGCCGATGACCGGCTCGCCGCGGATTGGAGGGAACGTGGTCTGTCGTGCATCTTCGCAGATGCAACCTCTCTGCCGTTCCCGGACCGCGCGTTCGACCTCGTCGTGTCGATCGAGGTCCTCGAACACGTGCTCGTGCCCGATCAGGCGGTCGCCGAGATCGAACGCGTCTGCAGTGGCGCGTTCCTCGCCTCGGTCCCGTTCGAGCCGATCTGGTGCATCGGAAACATTGCGCGAGGCCGATACCTGCGTAGTTGGGGCAACACTCCTGGCCACGTCAACCACTGGTCTCGGTGGGGCTTCGCCCGGTTCGTCGGTCGCCGCTTCGATGTCGAACACGTCAAGAGCCCGCCTCCTTGGACGATGGTTCTCGCTCGCCGCCGGGGTTCCTGAAGCAATCTGGTCGCCCTCGACACCATCCGCTTTCGGCAGGGGCGGGACGCGTATTCTGACCGAGTCGGCTCTCGACTTCTCGGAGGCATCATGCTCAAGGTTCTGCTTGTTTCACTTGTGGTTTTCATTCTCGCCACCTTCCCGGCGACCTGGTTGCTGATGCTCTTTCTCGGCAACCTGGGTGTTTCGATGGGCTACTGGGGCGTTTTGCCGCTCGGCATTCTCGTTTCGTCACTGCTCGGCAGCGTCAGCGGATCGCTCGGATCTCCAAGCCGGTTGTGACGATCCCTCCCTGTTTTCGGTGTTGACGGTTGTGGGTCGCCGCGATCGGGCCGAGGGTTCTCGGAGGTAGCGTTTCGAACCCGAACGAAACGTTCGTGTATCTTCCGGTTACCCGAAACGAAGGACCAGTTCCATGGCAATCAACGCCAAGCTCACACCGCTGCAAGAAACCGAAGCACGCCGTGCCGCCGCGGCGGCGGACAAGCCCAAGCGGGTGATCTCCGAAGAAGAGAAGGCGATCCGCCGCGATCGCGTCGCCAAGGCCAAGGACGCGCTGGCTCGCTCGGTCGGTGCAAAGGGTGATCACATCGCGCCGGCACGTTCGGCGCTGAAGACCTATCTGCAGCGTCTCAACGAACCCAAGCAGCCCGACGACGCCCAGTTCGAGGCGCTCATCGAGGCACCGTTCAAGGCCCCGCCGAAGAAGAAGACAAACGACGGCCGGTTCTGATCAGGCTCTGATCCGGTTCTGCTCCGGTTCGCCTATTGGGCAGTCCATCCGCCGTCGACGGTCAAGATGGATCCGTTCACCATCGCTCCGGCATCTGAAGCCAGGTACACCACTGCGCCCGCGACATCGGCGATCGTGCCGACCTTGCCGCTGGGGATTCGATCGACCACGGCCTGCCGGTAGTCGGGGTCGTCCAGGCGAGCCGCCGTGCCAGGTGTGTAGATGAAGGTCGGGGCGATCGCGTTTACCGTGACGCCGCGCGCCCCCCATTCGAGGGCGAGAACCCGGACGAGTTGGTTGACCGCACCTTTTGAGGCGCAGTACGCCACGTGGTCACGAATGCCCACAAGCGAACCCTGCGAACTGATCGCGATGATTCGCCCGGAGCCCTTGTCGAGCATCGCCCTGCCGGCCGCCTGTGCGGTGAAGAACAGCCCTTTTGCATTGACGGCCATCATGTCGTCCCAATCGGACTCGGTGACTTCGAGCGCTGGATGATTGGCGCCGAGCCCGGCGTTTGCGACGAGGATGTCAAGGTGTCCGTGACGGCGAATCACGTCGTCGACGGCACTGCGAATCGACCCGACGTCGGTGACATCGAGCGCGTGCCCGGAAGCGTGGCCGCCGGCCGCGATGATCTCGTCCGCCACGGACTCGGCGTCGCCCAGCGATCGAGCGGAAACGGCGACTATCGCGCCGGCCGCGGCGAGGGCCTCCGCGATCCCGCGTCCGATCCCCCGGCTGGCCCCGGTGACGAGTGCGACTCGACCGTCGAGTGAGAAGGACGGCAAGTGGACGCTGTTCATGTTCGACACCCTACGCAGCCCCGACTCGGCGCCGATCAGCAGCGCTCGACAGCGTCTGTGATGATTTTTCCTTCGAGGCCGCGTCGTAACGCCCATGAACCGACGATCGTGACACCGATACCGCCAAAGAGCGCGACCCACGGTTGCCATTCCAGTGACGGTTTGCCAGGTGTCACCACGAACTCCCGATTCACACGTAGCTCGTCTGCCAACCGCCGCGAACCGAATGAGGTGAACGAGCAACTGACCCGAACCTCGCCTTCTGGCGCATCGAACCACCCGATCGTGGCAGTGTCGCCTTCCTGCACGGAAATCGCCTGTCGGCTCCCATCGATTCGAGCGGTCTCGCCGCCCTGGAGTTCGATGAAGCACTCGGTGGCATTCACCCGTTGATCCAGCGTCTCGGACACAACGGTGCCGTCGATGAGCCAGACGGTGTAGGTGCCAGACTGCCCAGAGAACACAGCGGTTCGAGCACCCGCACCGGAGTCGAGTTGCCCAATGGTGCCCGACGCCTGCTGCTCGCCAACCCCGTCGCCGGAGCCGAACACGCCGAACGTGCCTTCTACCGCCGCAATGAGCCCGGCGATGGCCAAGACTGCGCCGGCGATCAACCAGCCCCACTTGCGCGCCCTGCGTACATGCGGACATTGGGTGACTGATCCGACGGGATCGACCGATGGCGGCAGGAATGACATGTCGATCAGCGCAAATCGATGGGGGGCCAACAGTATCGATGGGGATTCGTGCGATCCTCTTGGAAGATATCGACCTTGCGGACCGCCCGCTCGAATGTGCCGATCGCTCCGCTGGCGAAGGTGTCTGCCGCGACCGGCCGTCGAGCGCCGGTGCCGAGATGCAATCGGGCTTGCAGGACGTCGCGCTGGTATCGGTCCCAGCGATCGCGCCCTGCCTGGTAGTCGATTCGATCGCGATAGGCGATCACGATCTGAGTCGCTCCGAACAAGCGGGTTCGGGCCTTACCGTCGGCGCAAGGCAGTTTCGGTGAGTCGAGGCCGAAGTCGATCTCGAATCGTCCCGCGATGAAATCCTGAGGTTCGAGATCAGTCGGCTGATTCACCGTCACGGCCGCAGCGAACGTATCGATCGCTCGCAACCCGACCACGCGTACGTACATCAGCAGGAGTTCCTGGGGCGTGAGCGGGAGGTACGGGAATGGCGAAGGAGCAATCGGTGGATGCTGCAGCCGCGGCTGCACCACTCGTGCGATCGCGTGCCAGTTCAAGACCGCGACGTGGCAGCCCGGCGGATCTCCGATCGCGACGTCGACGACCTCCGTCGGCGGGGTCGGCATACCCGGATCACCGGGAGTGAACGCGTATACACCCGCCACCTCGGCCCGCAACGCCGAAAACTCGGCGCTCGGCGCGCGGACGTCCACGGCACGCGAGATCCCGAGGCACCGGTCGGCGCCGATCCCGGCGACACCCAACGACGAGATCGCGACGTCTTCATCGAGAGGTTCCGGTTCGCCGAGCCGGCGTCGTGTGACGTGTCGCTTCGCATCGATGAAAGAAACTCGTGGAAGCCCGCAGGCGGCAAGACCTGGAACGACAGCGTGGACGATGTCCCACTCGACGACACGTCCACGTTCGCTGTTCGGCGTGAGGGCCGGGCTGATTCGGTCCGGCACGCGGTACAGACCGAAAACGAGGTCCGGTCGCGCTGCGAGGCCGGAACTCGCGAGGTACGCGGCTACCTCGTCGATCTGGGTGGCACCTCGTGTTGCCAACCTGCTGATTCGAATCGGCGCAGAGGTCGAGCCTTCGGAGGAGTCATCAAGGTAGGCGAGCAGGGCCGTCTCTCGGGCCGCATGCTCTTTCGCTGCGATTTCCTGCCATGCGGCTGGATCGAGAACCCCTGGATCGAAGTGCCGTCGGGTGAGATCGTCGGCCACCTCACCGAGTTGGCGTTTCGACAGGCTGAGTTGCTGACGGAGCATGTGCGCTGGGCCCTTGTCGATCGACTCCCGGATCTCGTCGTTCGTCGCAACTCGTGCTCGGGTCTGGTCGCCGCCGGCGGGTCCGAGTAGCACCCGTCGGTCGTCGAGTTCCTGCTGGAACACCTCCAACTCCTCGGCTTCGCGCGAGCGCTGCACATCGGCTTCGGCCAGCGCTGACTGGACTCTCGCCTGATTGGCTTCGATCTTGGCCCGCTGCGCCGGCGTCAGCTTGGACAGATCCGGGTCGCCGGCCAGTGACTTTTTCAGGTCCTTCAGGAACCCCATCAAACCCCCTTGTCCGGATGGATAGTAGTGCGACGCTACGAAGAGATCGCCGAGTCAACCCAAGCGCCGCCATGATGGGGTTGTGCGGACACAGAAGTACACCACCGTGCTGTTCGACCTGGACCACACGTTGCTCGACTCGGACGCCTCAGAAGCGCTGGCGTTCGAGGCGACGTTGCTGCTCGCAGGTGTCGATGACCCGTACCAGTACCTGCCCACATACATCGAGATCAATCGGGCTTTGTGGGCGGCCGTCGAGCGCGGCGAGTCCACACCGGGTCATGTTCGCACGGCCAGATTCGAACAGTTCGTAGTTGCTGTCGGCTTGGATCTCGACCCAATAGTCCTGGCAGACGCATATGTGGATGGCCTCGGCGCGCACGGCGAGTTGTATCCGGGTGCCCGCGAGGTGCTCGAGACGCTCGCTGGTCTCGCGACGCTGGCACTCGTCACGAATGGGTTGAGTGATGTCCAACGGACGCGGCTTCGTCGCCTGCAACTCGACTCGTACTTCGACGCGGTCGTGATCTCGGCCGAGGTCGGCGTGTCGAAGCCTGCTCCGGAGATCTTCGACATCGCCTTCGCAATGCTCGGGATGCCGGACAGGAGCACCGTGTTGATGGTCGGCGACAGCCTGACCTCGGACATCCAGGGTGGCAATGACTCGGGCATCGCTACGTGTTGGTACAACGCAAGGTGCCAAGCCCCAGGCGCATCCGATCGGTTCGACTATCAGATCCACTCATTGCAGTCGCTGCCCGGTATCGCGGCCGGCGATGGTCTGATCACTGATGGTCCGCTCAGCAATCAGGGGGCGAACAAACTGCTGCCGATGTAGTCGCCCTCGGTGACACCGGGTGGCACGGCGAACAAGGCGGATCCGGTGTGCTGGATGTATTCGTTCAGAGCATCGTTGCGAGCCAGGTTGGTCTGGAGCGGGATGAAGTGCATGTCCGGGTTCGTCGTGTACGCGAGGAAGAAAAGACCCGCATCGAGGTTGCCGAGTCCGTCTGAACCGTCGGTGAAGTTGTAGCCCCGCCGGAGGATCTGGCTGCCACCGTTGTGTGCAGGGTGAGCGACTCGAACGTGAGCGGTTCTCGGGATGATCGGGCTGCCATCGGCTGCATTCAACGTGAAGTCGGGCTCCGTGAACTCGTCACCGCTGGACAGGGGAGCGCCGTGCTTCTTCGACCGGCCGATGATTGCTTCTTGCTCTTGCAACGATGTGCGATCCCACGTCTCGATGTGCATGTCGATTCGTCGGACGACGAGGTAGCTGCCGCCGACGAGCCAGTCGGCCGCCGTATCGTCGCCCGGGCCGACCCACACCGATCGATCCAGGACGTCGGGTTGTTCGGCCTTGATGTTGCTCGTACCGTCCTTGAAACCGAACAGATTCCGTGGCGTTGTCTGACTGCCGCTGGTAGACGACGTGCGCCCGAAGCCGAGTTGCGACCACCGGATCGACGCTGAACCAAATCCGATCCGGGCGAGGTTGCGGATGGCGTGAACGGCCACCTGCGGGTCGTCGGAGCAGGCTTGGATGCAAAGGTCCCCACCTGAGCGACGCGGGTCGAGGTTGTCGCCGGGGAAATGGGGAAGAGTTCGCAGTGCGGCCGGCCGGCGCGTGGCGAGTCCGAATCGGTCAGTGCCGTCGTCATCTTCGAAGAGACCTGGCCCGAAGCCGAAGGTGATCGTCAGCCGCGCGGGCGGGAGTCCGTAGGCCTCGCCGGTGTCCTCGGGCGGCGCAATGTAGGGGCCGTCCATCGCTCCGAAAGCACCGACGTCTTGACCCTTGGTCATTGCTGCCGCAGCATCGGTCCAGGCCTTGAGCAACCCGACGAGGTCGTCTCGCGATCCCGTCGTGACATCGAATGCTGCGAAGTGCAGCCGATCTTGAGCAGGAGTTGTGATCCCGGACTGGTGAACTCCATGGAATGCAACGACGCCGTCCGCTTCGGCTGTGGTGCCCGCGGCGGCGCGGTCACTGTCGCTCCCACAGCCGGTCACAGAAGTTGCGGCGATACCAGCGGTGCTCGCCCCGACGATCGACAGGAAGTGTCGGCGCGAAAGCCTCACAGCACGACTGCAGCGGTCAACTCGGCCAACGGTTCGCCCAGTGCGTTCACGGCGTCCGCGAGTTGCTTGATCTGATCTGCCGTGAGCGTCGTGTACAGGACGAACCCGTCCCCCTCACGATGCTGATCGAGAAGGTCTTGAACCCGAGCGAATCGTTCGGTCAGCGTGACGGCCAGCGTCTTGTCCTTTTGCTCGAGGGCCGGCTTCAGCGCTTCGAAGGCCGTCCGGGCCCCATCGATGTTGGCCTGGAAGTCCCACAGATCGGTGTGGGACCAGATCTCCTCCTCGCCGGTGACCTTGCCGGTAGCGACCTCGTCCAGCAACTCCTTGGCGCCGTTGCCGAGTTGAGGAGCGGTGAAGGTGATGTCCTTCGTCCGCTCGGCGAGGTCCACCGTGTCCGCCACCAGTTGGTCGGCGAGCGCAATTCGTTGAGCGTCGGTGAAACCGTTGTATCCGTCGGCGGGTGGCCACAGATCCTTTTCGATCGCGTGCCAGCCGGTCCATTCCTGACCCCTGCTCCAGGTCGGCCTCTCGCAGATCGAGGCGTGGGTCGAGGTCACCGAAGGATTCGGCGACGGGCTCGATCCTCTCCCAATGCGTGCGCGCGTCCGGGTAGAGGTCGCGTGCTTGGTCGTCTTGACCGGACGTGTAGAGCTCAGCGAACAACCGGGTCTTCTCCACGAGTTGCTCGATCTCATCGTGAACGTAGACCTGATACTGCGCCGTTGCCTGGAGGACGAGGTCCGAGATGTCGGTGGAGGCTGCTCCACCATCTGATCCGGATCCGGACTCAGCGCTGGTACCGGTCACGGTGAAGGGAGCCCGGATCCCGTCGCCGACCATGCCGGGCTTGCACACGGTGAAGTAGTTGCCCGGTGATGCCTCGACCACGAGGTTGCGGGAGATGCCGGGACCGATGTTCTCCACCTCGCCGAGTATCTTCAGCCCGTCTTCGGCCAAGAGGTAGAACTCGGTGATCTCCGATCCGTCGTTGACGACTTCGAAGACGAGGTTTCCGCTTGGTGCCGCCGCCGCGCTCACGTCGCACGTGTCGGCGGTGCTGCTGACCTTGAGCACCCCCGTGCCCTCCTCGGCAGCGTTCGAAGTGCATGCCCCACCGACGATGACGATGGTGGCCAGGGCGAGGAAACGGACAGGGTGATGCATTGGTGCCTTTCAGATGGCGGCGTGAGCCGTGTCTTCGGTGTTCTGGGTGTCGAGCGCTGGATGCGCTGCAGGCTGGGCCGCCGGCTTCGGGCGGACCGTCAGGATGAACATCGTGAGGACGGGCACGACATAGGAGATCCAGGCGACAAGCTGGAGCCATGTCGTGGTCGGCGAGAAGTTGATCGTCCCCTTGAGGAGGGTGCCGTACCAGGAACCCGGCGGAATGGTCGACGAGACGTCGAAGGCGATCGAGTCCAGCCCGGGCAGGATGCCCGCTTCCTGCAGATCGTGGATGCCGTACGACAACACGCCTGCCGCGACGAACACCAGCAAGACTCCCGTCCAACGGAAGAACTTGCCGAGATCGAGGCGCACGGCACCTCGGTAGATCAGCACACCGATGACGATCGCCGTCGCGAGCCCGAGCGCCCCGCCGGCCAGCGGTTGCGTGGAGGAGCCTGTTGCCCTTGCGGCCGACCACAGGAACAACGCGGTTTCGAGGCCTTCACGACCCACGGCGAGGGCGGCAACAAGCGCCAGGCTGAATCCGCCGCGGCCAATCGCCAGGTCGACTCGCCCCTCCAACTGGCCCTTGAGGTGCCGAGACGTACGTGCCATCCAGAAGATCATCCATGTGACGAACCCGACGGCGATGACCGAAAGCGTGCCGCCGATCGCCTCTTGCGCCTCGAAGCTCAATCCTTGGGGCCCGAAGGTCAGCGCGGCCCCTGCACTGAGCGAGATCAGTGCCGCGATTCCGACCCCGGCCCAGACCCTCGGCAACAGATTGCGACGGCCGGACTTGACCAGATATGCGACGAGAATTCCCACGACGAGTGCTGCTTCGAGTCCCTCGCGGAGCCCGATCAGAAAGTTTGCGAACATGTCACCGCCGCTCGTCGGGTCGCGTCATTAGGCAACCCTAACATCATATGACGGAAATGCCAAGAGTCCGTCGACGGTGAGCCTTCGAGACCCAGGCGCCATTGCGATGGACTTGCTCGGGCAGCGATGGGCGCTGTTGGCGTCGTCATCGAGGGCGACCGCGCGTCGGTTCGGTACGGCCCGCCCTTCAAGAACAGCTTGACCACAAGCCGGGTTGAGGTTCTAGCGTTGCCTCGTGGACACGAGCGGGCTCGCGCAATTGGCAGACATCGAACTTGCGGCAGGAGTTGGTGACGCGATCTCTGTCCCGCGAGCGGATCCGGCCAATTCGTTCGTGTTGCACTCGGCGCTCGAACTGCTCGCCCGAACGACGCTCCTGCCGTATGTGCACATCTCGTCCCGCGAACCTGCCCGACAGCGGATGATCGATATCGCCGATCAGTTCGAGGCCTTCGGGGAGCCGGTTGCAACGCCTCGGGGAATGACCTTCGAATCGCTCCGACAATCGTCGACCTTCCTCGTCGACGCGATCGATCGTGGTGAACTCGACGATGTCGACGCCGCCGCAGCTTGGCTCGGACGCGAGGCGCGACCTGCGCAACTGGCATCGCTGCTGGCCGAGCCGCTTCTGCCGCGTCTCGGCGCTGCCAGTCACGCTCCGATCCTGCTCTGGCTGTTGCCGCGGGTGGCCCCGCGCGGAGAGATCACCGGTGAGTTGGTGCGTGGTCTGTGTCGGGAGTTGGCCCGAGTTCCGCACTGGCGGATCCACTGGATCGACGATCGTCCGAATGGCACGTCGGCGTCTGATGACGAACTGACCCGAGCTCTCGCGGCCGCACCACTGCTTGGTCGCGCCAAGAACTCCTTCATCTTTTCCGCTGATGTCACGTGTAGACACCAGCGACCTCGCAAGGTCGATCCTCGGTCCGGTCACGACGGGCACCGAGATCGGTGGCCGCTCTCGAGCGATCACCCGATTCGCTGCATGGTCGATGGTGAACGAACCCGGCGCGGAGGCTCCGTCCGGATGGACCCACTGCCTCACCATGCCCCAGGCGGCGTTGCAGCTCGCGTCGTCGTGCACGGATGCGTCTCTGGCACTCGCGGTCGCCGCGACCTATGTGCTCGGCTTTCGGGTCTCGCTCGCCGATGTCGCGTTCAAAACGGATCCCGAGTGGGCGGATCCTGGCGAGGTGGGCGCCGCGGTTCCGCTTGCCGACGCGATTTCGGCCGGGCCGATCGTCGCCCGCTCGGCGGCGTGGCATCTCCCTCCGGCGGCTTGGCGTGCGGCCACGTCAACGTTGGCCACCGTGGCTGCGACCCATCACGATGCCCATCTCGTCAAGTACACCCTGGCGTGTCTCGACGCTGCCGCGCTGGATCCGGATCACTGCCGGCTCTACATCACCGCCGCCGCGACGCTGGCAGGCTGGTGGGCGGTCAATCCGAACGGATCGGCCTCCTGACCACTCGTGCCCTTCCGTCGTGAAGGTGCCCTTTAAGCAGCTGGCGTGGGGCGCAGGGCCACAGTTGTCAGGTTTCCTCGATCGATTGAGGTCGCACTGACCTCGCGGCGCGTGCCGCACAACCACACGGCGGCTTTCGAGTCGGCTTCCAGATTCCGGACCCACTGCGAGTTGTCTCGGAAGGTGCTGACCATGACCCGGTCGCCGATCCTGGCGGCGACGAGCGGAACACTACGGACCCGCCTGGATCGGCGGCCCGTGCTTTCCAACACGACCACACCGAACCCTATTGGTAGCGGCGATCCGAGCCCGGCTCGCGCGAGTGGGAGGACGACGGAGTTCAAGGCTCGGAAGAAGGGTTGCACGATCGACGATATGGGCACGACAGTTCCAACGCCTGCGGGGGTGATTCGATTCCGGTTGATGGTGCTGCTGCGGGTCTAGACCGTGATTCCATTGGCAATTCTCTTGCC
>JANOEM010000355.1:0-7315 GCA_031413195.1 Actinomycetes bacterium | reverse complement strand
CCGCTGCTCGGCGACCCGAACTTTCACCGCACTGTCGTCTACATGCTCGAGCACTCCGACGACGGGGCTTTGGGCCTGGTCCTCAATCGACCGACTCACGAGCACCAGATCGCAGGTCTCGAGGCTTGGATGGACGAGCTCTCCGATCCTCAGGTCATCTTTGATGGGGGCCCCGTCCAGGCGGACACGCTGATTGCGATCGCGTCACGATCGTTGCCCGCGGGCAGCCCGGACGACGCCGAGCAATGGGGCGAAGGCTTCTCGCCGCTCGACCACGGTCTGGGCACGGTCGACCTCACTCGACGACCCGGTGAGATCGTCGACGGGATCAAGACCCTTCGGGTGTTCAGGGGATACTCGGGTTGGGGCCCGGGCCAATTGGAGATGGAGCTGAACGAAGGGTCATGGCTGGCCCTCGCGAGCGACCCGGGCGATCTTTTCACCCCAAACCCGCTCGGGCTGTGGCGAAACGTGATGCGTCGCTCAGGTGGTCGAGCAGCGCTTCTGGCAGACGCACCGCACGACTTGTCGTGGAACTGAACGTCAGGTTCTGAGCTTGGCGAATTTCGCGACTGCGCCGACGATCCTTGCCCGAACGTCGCCGACTTCAGCCTCGGTCAGGGTGCGGTCCATTGCCTGGATTCGAAGCCGATAACCCAAGCTGCGCGAGCCCGCAGGAAGCACCTCGCCGCGGTACACGTCGAACAAGGAGAGATCGACGAGCAATGAACCTGCGGCCTGACGAATGGTCTTCTCGAGCTTCTCCGCCGGCACCGAGTCGGCGACGACGAAGGCGAGGTCGAAGTCGGAGGACGGATACCGGCTGATTGCCTTCCACTGCGCAATCCTCGGATCGACCGACAGCAACCGGCCGACATCGAGTTCCAGCCAGGCGACCCGCTCGTTCACCCCGAAGCCTTCGAGGACGCGCGGATGAATCTCACCGATGCTGCCGACCACGTCGCGACCGATCGAGAGCGTCGCAGATCGTGTTGGATGCATTCCGGCCGGGACCATCGACTGATCGACGCGCGCACCGAAACCCATCACCGAGCAGAGCTCACGCCACAACTCCATGGCAACGGCGGCGTCGCGGCCGGCGAGCGCCACGCCGAGGGATTCGTACTCCGGCGGAAGATCGGCCGATCGGTCCCCGGGTGGATACACGTGGCCGATCTCGTACAGCGCGACCCCTGAACTTCGATGCGACTCGTTGAACGCAACCGCTCTCAGAATGCCGACACGGAGAGTCGGTCGAAGGATGTCTTCGCCGACGACGAGCGGATTCGTGATTCGGATGCCATCGCCGTCCAAACCCGCAAGCACGAGATCATCCTGACGAAAGAACGTGTCCGTGATCACTTCGTCAAGACCCCGACCGAGAAGAACCTGGCGAAGCATCCGGCGGCGTTGCTGGAGCGGGCTCAGGCGCCCGTGGACGGTCGACTTGGGAACGATCGCCCCGAGTCGCGGGTACCCGAAATGCCGCGCAACCTCCTCGACGACGTCGATCTCATCATTGCTATCGGGTCGCCACGAAGGCAGGACGACCGTGAGCACGTCGCCGTTGCGTTCGACCACGTCGTAGCCGATCGGTTCGATCAATCGAGCGATGTCGTCGCCGTCAAGGCTGGTGCCGAGAATTCGATTGACCTGCGAGATACGAGTACGAGCGAAACGGCGCTCAGGAATGATCGACTCATCGCGGACATCGACCAGACCGTGATGAACGACCAGTTCCGGACACGTTTCTCGGAGCAACGCGACGAAGCGGCTCTGAGCCATTTCCATGCCATACGGATCGACGCCCCGTTCGTTTCGTCCGGAAGCTTCTGAACGAATCCCCAGACGGTTCATCGAACGAGTCATGCCGGTCTGCTCGAAGTGGGCGATCTCCAAGGCAACAACCGTCGTCCGGTCGGTGATCTCACTGTGAAGTCCACCGATCAGTCCCGCAATGCCGATTGGGATGTCGCGCGCATCACAGATCAACAGGTCATCGTGCGACATCGTTCGATGCGCACCATCGAGGGTGGTCAGCAATTCTCCCTCCCGAGCAAGGCGCACGCGTAAGCCCCCACCCCCGAGGGAGTCGAGATCGTAGGCGTGGTTCGGTTGGTTCAGTTCGAGCATGACGTAGTTGCTCACGTCAACCACATTGTTGATCGGCCGCATTCCGGCAGCAGTGAGGCGGCGACAGATCCAGTCCGGGGACGAAGTGACCCCGACCCCCGAGAGAACCATTGTGGTGAATCGAGTACAACGCTCACCGTCCACCAGATCGACCGTTGCGCTGCGGCTGGGGCCTGTGGGAACGAGGTCGACCGAGACTGGACCAAGCGTGACTCCGAGGTGGGCAGCCAAGTCCCTGGCCACGCCCCGGTGCCCCCAACAGTCCGGCCGATTCCGAGTGAGATCGACGTCGAAGACGACCTCGGTTTGGAGACCAATCGCCTCTCCGTACGACACGCCGAGGGCAGAGCCCGGTGGAAGGAGCATGATCCCGGAGTGGTCGTCGCCGAGAGCGAGTTCGGAGGCTGAGCAGAGCATGCCGAGCGAGTCGATGCCGAGTATCGGTCGCGGCTCGATGACACGCCCGTCCGGCATGGTCGTGCCAGGGGTGGCCAGTGGGACCACATCACCGGCCTTGATGTTGAAAGCTCCGCACCAGACATGTCGCTCGTATCCGTCGCCGGTGTCGACGAACACGCGATGGACCTTTGCTGCATCTGGGTGCCGCTCGGTGCGCAACACCTTGGCCGTAACAACGCCGGCAACCGCATGACCGATCTGCTCCACCCGTTCGACCTGAATCCCGAGCTGGGTCAGGTCAGCAGCGATGGACTCGGCATCGTCGCCGATCGGTGCAAGATCGTTGAGCCAGGACAGAACAATCCTCATGTTTGTCGCCCCTTCTCAGAACTGCTCGATGAAGCGAACGTCGTTGCTGAACATGTCGCGCAGGTCATCGACGCCGTGGCGCTCGCGGGCCATCCGGTCGATACCGAATCCGAACGCGAAACCGCTCCAGACCTCGGGATCGAGACCGCCGGCGCGCAGCACGTTGGGGTGCACCATCCCGCAACCGCCGAGCTCGATCCAGGCCCCATCGGGGCGTTGAATGTCGAATTCGGCAGACGGTTCCGTGAACGGGAAGTAGTTGGGTCGCAACCTGCTGTTGAACCCACCACCGAAGAAGGCCTTGGTGAACGCATCGATCGTTCCGGCCAGATGGGCCATGGTGATGCCGCGGTCGATCACCAACCCCTCGATCTGATGAAAGACGGGCATGTGCGTGGCATCCGGTGTGTCGCGACGGAACACCTTGCCCGGCATCACCATGTAGATCGGTGGTTCGATTGTCTGCATCACTCGAATCTGGACCGGAGACGTGTGAGTTCTCAACAGCACGCTGCCGTCATCGCGGTAGTCGGTGAACATCGTGTCGAATCCGCTTCTGGCTGGGTGGCTGCGCGGCATGTTGAGTGCTTCGAAGTTGTAGAAGTCGCTCTCGATCTCGGGGCCTTCAGCGACCTGGAAGCCGAGGCCGATGAAGACGTCCTCCAGCCGTTCCCAGGCCTGTGTCGACAGGTGCGGATGTCCCCGAGTCGGCTTTCCCGTCACCTCGGTCAGGTCCATCCGTTCTACAGCAATCGTGTCGTCGAGAGCCAGATCGGCGAGCTGCCCCCGCCTGCGGTCGCGGGCGAAAGACACCGCTTCGAGCGCATCGTTGATCGCCTGGCCAACGGCCTTTCGATCCTGTTCTGGCAGCGACCCAAGCTGCGCCTTGAAGCCGGCGAGGGGGCCCTTCTTGCCGAGCACCCGCACCTCGAATTCGCGGAGCTCTTCGATGGACTGCACGTCGCCGAGGAGTGACAGGGCATTGGATTGTGCTCGACGCACGTCATCGATCACATCAGAAGAAGACATCGGGAAACCTTTCAGAGAACCAGAACGAGACAGGCAACGATGTCCCCCGGGCCGGCATCATCTTCGAAGAGTGCGTCAGCGTCGGTCGACGAACGCCACTCCCCCGAGCCGAACCCGGGGGGCGAGAAATCGCTGAGACAACATCGGAGCACCTTACCGGCCAGCCCGCTGGCGAGCAGCTTCGAATACCACCACTGTCGTCGCCATGGCCACGTTGAGGCTCTCGGCTCGACCGACGTGAGGAATCGTGAGCCACGAGTCAATCGGGAGTTGAGGATCGATTCCCCGAGCTTCGCTGCCCATCACGAGGGCAAAGCTCTTGGTGAGATCAGCGTCTGTGATCGCTGTACCCGTATGCGAGGAAGTTCCGATCAGCGGCAGTTGAAGCTGTTGGAGTTCATGAAGGGCCACATCGCTGACGACAGGAACGTGAAAGAGTGCTCCAGCCGACGAGCGAACAACCTTCGGGTTGAACGGGTCGACCGAACCGGTGACCAAAACCACGCCGTCCACTCCACCGGCTTCGCAAGACCGGAGAATCGTGCCCAGATTCCCCGGGTCGGTGATCCGGTCACAGACGACGACGAGTCGGCAGTCGGTCAGTTCACGTATCGCCCGCTGACGGATGCGCACGACTGCCATCACGGGTTGCGGGGATTCGGTTGATGCGACCCGCTCCATCACGTGTGGCGCTAGCTCGTACACGACGCCCGAAACCCCCGAGATCGGATCGGCGCCGGGAGCGACGAACTGACTCTCGATCTGCCACCCGGCAGACGCGGCCTCCTCGACGAGGACAGAACCCTCGACGACGAACGCACCGTCGTCCCAACGCGCACTGCGGCGCCCCAAGAGGCGCCGCAGTCGCTGGACGTTCGGGTCCTTGAAACCCAACTGCCAAGTCATCAGGTGACGTGGCTCAGACGAGCGCAGCTTTCGCGGCCGCGACCAACTTGGCGAAGGCGTCGATGTCGTGCACGGCGAGGTCGGCCAAAATCTTGCGATCTACTTCGATCTCGGCGGCATTGAGACCGGCGATGAAGCGGCTGTAGCTGAGGTCGTAGAGACGGCAGCCGGCGTTGATCCGCTGGATCCACAGACGGCGGAACTCGCCCTTCTTGGCCCGCCGGTCGCGAAACGCATACTGCCCGGAGCGCATGTTCTGTTCGTTGGCGAAACGGGCAGAACGGCTGCGCATGCCGTAGTAGCCGCGCGCCTTCTTCAGTGTTGCTTTGCGGTGCTTTCTCGCACCAACTGCACGCTTGACTCTTGCCATGACGTGAATCCTTTCCTTCTGGCCCCATGTGGGCCGGCTGAGACCCGATCCGGGTCGTCGTCAATACCTCGTGGATGTTCGGGTTTCAGCGCTCGCCAAGCAGGCGCTTGATCTTGCGGGCATCACCCGGATGCACGTCAACCTCGCCGGCGAGGCGCCGGGTGCGGGTGGATGACTTCTTCTCGAACAGGTGCTGGCGGTTGGCCTGCAACCGGCGAAGCTTGCCACTACCCGTCTTCTTGAACCGCTTCGCGGCCGTCTTGCTTGTCTTCATCTTTGGCATGTGTTGATCCGTGTTTCGTACTGGCACCAGAGGGTGCCGATGAGGGTTGGTCAGGTTTCGGTCTCGACGGCATCGGGAACAGTGGGCGTTGTCTCGTCTGTTGCCACTTCCGCGATCGGACTGCTGTCGGCCGTGGGTTCGACCTTGGAGCGATCCTTCTTGACCGGCGGCTTCTTTTCGGGCGCCAACACCATCGTCATGTTTCGTCCTTCTAGCCGCGCCTGAGTCTCGACCTTGCCCAACCCATCGACTTGAGCGATGACTGTGTCGAGCAAACGGGACCCGAGTTCGGGGTGTGCCATCTCGCGACCTCGGAACTGCAGCGTCACCTTGACCTTGTGGCCTTCGCTGAGGAATTCCTGCATGTGCCGAATCTTGGTATCGAGGTCACCCTTGCCGATCTTGGGACGCAGTTTCACTTCCTTGATCGACACGTGGATGGTCTTCTTGCGAGACTCCTTGGCTTTTTGTGACTCTTCGTAACGGAACTTGCCGTAGTCCATGATCCGGCAAACGGGTGGATTCGCCAGTGGTGCGACCTCGACTAAGTCGAGATCGAGTTGGCGTGCCATCAAGAGCGCATCGGGCAAGGTCTTGATTCCGACCTGGCTCCCGTCTGCGCCAATCAGGCGGACCTCACGCGCACGAATGCGCTCGTTGTACCGGGGCTCGTTCTGCTGCGGCGGTGCTATGGCTGATCACTCCTGTGCAATGGGCTGTTCTCCCTGTTGGTTGTCGTCGCGTACCGACGCAAAGCCAAGGAACGAACAGCCACTCCCTCGCACGGGGGCAGATGAATCGGTGCCATGACCCGGGCGCACGCTCACGTGGCCGGGTGGGGGTTTGCTGCACTGGTGCACCCCACTTCGCCTCAGTTGTCGCCGGTACGCTACAGCATGTGAATGAAGAAACCTCGAACACGCAGGTCGACGATGCTCTTCGGGCCATGGATGATGTCCGTCGCGAGCTCGCCGAGGTACCCGCTCAAGTAGTCGTCACCAACCATGTGATGGGCTTGTACGAACTGGCGGCGATTCATCTCAGCGCGGATCCGCCAGATCTGTTCGAGGCAGCACTCGCGATCGACGCCGTTGGATGCTTGGTAGAAGGCCTCGGCGACCGGCTCGGCGAGGACGCCCCGACGATGCGTGACGCACTGGGCAACATCCGCATTGCGTTCGTGCAGATCAAGAATCAACTCACAGATCTTGCGGACGCCGATATTCCTGGCGCGGCAGCAGAACCCGGTTGAACCGACCGTACCGAGCCCGAACCACTCGACCGTTCACACAGGTCACTCCCTCAGCTGTCAACAACTCCACCTGCTCACGCTCGTGGCCCGGCACCAGCCGACCAGCCGAGTTGACCACCCGCCACCAGGCAAGATCCGAGTCGCCCGATTGTGCCAACAAACGCCCCACCAGGCGAGACATCTTCGGAAACCCAGCATCGTCGGCGATCTCGCCATAGGTGACCACCTCGCCTTCGCGAAGTGACCTGATCACGGCAAGGATCCTCTGGTCTCGCGAACTCGGATCGGGTGCCGCGCCAGCTTTCACGCCGGTCGGATGTCTCCTGCCTCGCGTCGGCCGAGCTTGAGCAAGGCCTC
Source organism: Actinomycetes bacterium (assembly GCA_031413195.1). Classification (GTDB taxonomy): domain Bacteria; phylum Actinomycetota; class Acidimicrobiia; order Acidimicrobiales; family Ilumatobacteraceae; genus WLMZ01. Next base: position 217 of record JANOEM010000355.1, on the reverse strand, counting down.
GAAAGAGACCTTCGCTCCGACCTTGATGTGACGGCTACCGTCAGCAATCGCCACACAATGGAAGGGGAACATCGCCTCGCTTTCGTCGAGCCGGATCTCACCGAGCCCGCGGCCGTCATCGAAGTTCGTCACCATTCCGTGGAGTCTGTCGTCATCGCTGATTTCGTCGCTGATTTCGTCACTGCCATTCTGTTCAGTTGGGTCTGTCGAATTGCTC
>JANOEM010000354.1:0-29208 GCA_031413195.1 Actinomycetes bacterium | reverse complement strand
CAAGCGAGCGCAAGGTGCTTCGTGCCGACGTCGCGGAAGCGGATCGTCGCCTCTGCCTTCTCACCACTGCCTTCGATGTCGATGATGACTCCTTCACCGAAGGATGGATGCTCGACATCGTCGCCGACCCGCAACCCGATCTGTTGCGCGTTGGTGGGCTGTGGACCCAACTTCTTACCGGCGGCGAGTGCCGCCTCGACCACGCGCTCCCGATGAGCGAGAGCTGCCTCGCTTGCTTCTTCGGCGTTGCGATCGTTCCATGGACGCTTGTAGTTGCTGCGACCGCCACCGGTGTACGTGCCGCCGTCGCGTTCGCGGTAGCTCTGCCGGCCGTAGTTGCTGCGGCCCTTGACGTTGCCCATGTGCTCTTGCAGATCGTCGGGGATCTCGTCCAGGAACCGCGACGACGGGTTGTACTGGGTGCTTCCGAACAGGCTCCGGCTCCAGGCATGGGACACGTGGAGTTTATTGCGAGCCCGGGTGATGCCGACGTAGGCGAGGCGTCGCTCTTCCTCCATCTCGTCGGGGTCGCTCTGGGCGCGAACGTGAGGGAAGATCCCCTCTTCGAGACCGACAAGGAACACGTACGGGAACTCGAGACCCTTGGCCGAATGCAGGGTCATCAGTACGACCTTGTTGTCATCGTCGAGATCATCGGTGTCGGCGACCAACGAGACTTGCTCCATGAACTCGTCGACACGCGTGAACTCTCGTGCCGATCCGATCAGTTCTCCGATGTTCTCCAATCGCCCGGCCGCTTCGACCGAACTCTCTGCCTCGAGCTCGGCAAGGTACCCGCTCTGATCGAGCGCCGCTTGGAGGACATCGGCAGGTGATCCGTCGAGCATGTGGGCCAGCGAGTCGAGCAGGGCGACGAACGACCCAACGCTGCGGCTGGCGGTACCGGACAAGCCCGCCTCGTCGGCGTGGCGCATGGCATCGAGGAACCCGTTGCCCATCTCGCGCGCCCAGGCATCGAGCTTGCCGACGCTGGTGTCGCCGATACCGCGTTTGGGCACGTTGAGGACGCGCTTGATACTGACCTCGTCGGCCGGGTTGACCACCGCCCGCAGATAAGCCATTGCGTCCTTGATCTCGCGACGGTCGTAGAAGCGCGTTCCCCCGACCACCTTGTAGGGGATGCCGAAGCGCATCATCGCTTCCTCGATCACCCTGCTCTGCGCATTGGTGCGATAGAAGACGGCGATCTCTTTCCACATCATTGCGTGGTTGTCGTGGGCGTCCTGCATGGTGCGCGCGACCCAGGTGGCCTCGTCGCCTTCATCGTCGGCGTGGTAGCGGGTGATGCCCTCGCCGCGACCGAGCTCGCTCCACAGTTCCTTGGCCTTGCGTGTCGGGTTGTTGGAGATGACCGCATTTGCCGCGTCGAGGATGATCTGGGTGCTGCGGTAGTTCTGGTTCAAGACGATGGTCGTGACATCGGGGAAGGCGTTCTCGAACTGGACGATGTTGCGCAGGTCGGCGCCGCGGAACTTGTATATCGACTGGTCGCTGTCACCGACCACCGTGACGTTCTGGTGCTCGGCGGCGAGCATCATCACCATCTCGTTCTGCGCGGTGTTGGTGTCCTGGAACTCGTCGATCAGCACGTGCAGGAACCGGCGCTGGTACTCGGCCAGGACATCCGGGTGGTGTCGGAACAACAGCACGGTGTTGGTGAGCAGATCGTCGAAATCCATCGCACCGGCCTTGAGCAGCCGGGCCTGGTACTCCTGATAGATCTCGGCGTGCTTGCGATCGAGCGGGGTCGACGATGTGGCGAGGGCATCGGCCGGGAAGACGAGTTCGTTCTTCCACTTGCTGATCACGTTGTGCGCTCCACGCGGCGTGAACCGCTTGGAATCGAGGTTCAGGTCGCGGATGACGTATCCGGTGAGACGCTGGGCATCGGCCTGGTCGTAGATGCTGAAACTTCGCGGGTACCCGATCACTTCGGCGTTGGCCCGCAGGATTCGGACACAGGCTGCGTGGAAGGTGCTGACCCACATGTTCTTGGCCATCGGCCCGACGAGATGACCGACCCGTTCCTTCATCTCACCGGCGGCCTTGTTGGTGAAGGTGATCGCAAGGATTCGCTGCGGGTGGACACCTTCGCTCTCGATCAGATGGGCGATGCGATGGGTAAGGACTCGCGTCTTTCCCGAGCCAGCGCCCGCGACGACCAGCAGTGGCCCATTCGTGTGCACGACGGCATCGAGTTGATCGGGATTCAGCCCGTCGAGGAACGCAGAGCCAGCGGGTGAATCGAACAGCGACATCAGGGGGCCAGTCTACGGAGGGGGTGTGTCAGCCATCATCCAGACGGAACGTGTCAAGGGCCTTCGCAGGCAGAAACCGGGGTCGACGGATGATCTGCGTACCGACCGGGTGGGACGGCGATCATCCAACGGGCCTTCGCAGGCAGAAACCGGGGGGCGACGGATGATCTGCGTACTGACCGGGTGGGACGGCGATCATCCAACGGGCCCTCGCAGGCAGAAATCGGGAGCGACGGATGATCTGCGCACCGACCGGGTGGGTGAGCTCACCGAGTAGCTGCGCGAAACGTGTTGCGTAGGCCGGTTCGGGTCGTGCCAGTTCATTCGTTCGGATCGACCACCGCCTCTAGCCACGCGATCAGTTCGTCGAGCGCCCCACCGGTCGAGGTGTACATCCGCTTGTCCCGGTCCCACGAGCGCGTGGCGTCGAGCATCATCCCGGCGAGGTCGGGCCGACTGATCAGCACCCCGAGCGGTGCGGTCTGGACCCGGATGGTGAATACGATCGCGTCGGTCTCCGGTAGCCGCCTCAGCGTCTGGCGCTCACTGCGAATGAACATCGGCGAGCCGTCGGCAGCGATCGCCGACACGACGTGCATCTGGTGACCGTAGGCCGGCAGGTGGAGCTCAGCTGTCGGGACGACGAACCAGTTGCGCCGCCATGCGGGGCGACCCGGGGTCAGTCGATCGTGGAAGCGGTCGACGCGCTCGCGCAGTTCGCGTTCGTAGTGAGCGACGGGCGCATGGATGCCGTCGAGCGGCAGGCCGACTTTGTCACTCACTGTCCAGTGCGACGGGAAGCACACGACCCCGCATGTGAGAACCCACGATCCGTCGATCTTCTGCAGGATGACGAGGTCCTCCTGCACGAGCCGCGCCGCCTCGATCAGCGGGTGCCTGTCGCCGAACTCGTCGGGGATATCGATTTCGTGTTCGCCCAAACATTCGCGGATTAACTGCAGGAGCTCGTTCGCCGGTGCGTCGCTGCCAGGCAATGCCGCGAACACGACCAGCTCGACCGTGGCCAGCAGACGGGCTTTGTATTCGAGATCCCTTTGCCGATGCTCGTCGATGATCAACCATTCGGCCGGGTTCAGGGCGTGGGTACCCATCTTCGAAAACGGCGGACCCGGTTCCATCCTCAGCTCGTCGAGCCATGTCGGGATCTTCGCGGTCAAGACCTCATCCCATGGCTTTGCCGAAGTCGCACGTGTTCCAGCGCTCCGGCGTGAGACGCGCGAGCACCGATGCGTCAGTGCTGGGATTGTTCTCGGCGTACCACGCGCCCATTTCCGGCCCGAGGTAGCGGGTGGCCATCGAGAGGTCGTCGCGCTGCTCGGCCTGCACGACAACAGGACCCTCGACGCTCACGTACTTGTACGGAGCGGTCTCGGTCTGGACCGTCAACGTTGCCCGCCCCGCGGCCCGCAGCAACTTTGCCTTCAGGGAGTCGCCGGCCATCCCAACGATCACGTCACCGTCCTCGTACTGGTACCAGATCGGCAGGGCGAGGGGGCCCTTGTCGACACGGGCGATGGCCAAAATGCCGACATGTACGTCGGTCAAGAAGGCTTCGCGCTCGTCTTCGGTCATGTTCATGTCGGCCATGTCGTGCTCGCTTTCTACTCAATGTCAGATGGGGTTCTCCTGGGTGACGGCCCGCCGCATTCGTTCGACCGGGGCGTCAGCGAAATCGTCGTGGGTGAGGATCCAGAACTGTTCCGCCCGAATCGCATCGACCACACGTCTTGCAACGTCGGCCGGCGAGATTCCATTCTCCACTCCGTCGCGAAGCATCTGGTCCATGAACTGACTGACCGGATTCGAACTGGCGGCCGGTTGCGCGCCGAGCCTGTCGGCCCAGCTCATCTTGTCCATCAATTCCGTGCGGACGAAACCGGGACAGAGCACCGAAACACCGACCGGCGAAGCCGTGCTCTTGAGCTCTATGAACAGACCTTCGCTCAGTGCGACCACACCGTGCTTGGTGACGTTGTACGGCGCAGCACCAGGCATCGCGACGAGACCGGCCATCGATGCGGTGTTGACGATGTGTCCCTCGCCCTGTTCCTGCATGATCGGCAGGAATGCCCGGATCCCGTGGATGACACCGTAGAGGTTGATGCCGACAACCCACTCCCACACACTCATCGGTCCGGTCCACGGATCGCCCGTTCCGACTACACCCGCGTTGTTGCACAGCACGTGCGCGGCGCCGTATTGGTCGAGCGCCTTGTGGGCCAGCGCCTGGACCGACTCTTCGAGCGCCGTGTCGACAGCGACCGGCAAGACGTCGCCGCCGACTTCGGTGAGTTGAGCCTCGACCGACCGCAGGCGAACTTCGTCGACATCGGCAAGCACCACTTTCATCCCCTCGGCGACGAACCGTTCGGCCATTGCCTTGCCGATTCCACTTCCCGCGCCCGTGACGACAGCGACCTTGTCCTTCAGGTTTTCCATGACCGACCTCCGGACACGAACCATAGGTGGTTTATCGGCTGTTCATCCCGCCTTGATCGCGCTCTTCGATGATGGGTTCATCCAACCGGTCACAAGCACCGCAACACAAGGAGAACACCATGAAAAAGATCATCACCGCCTGCGCAGCCGGGCTGTCGCTGCTGGCGCTCGCCCCCACCGGCGCCCACGCCGCTGGCTTCCCGGACACCGACACTGTCTCCGCACAGACCGCAGGTGGCGCTGCCCGAGGCCCTGTCGTGTGGAACGACGCCCGCGGCAACGGCTACGCCAGCATCACCGTCTTCGACACCTACGCGCCGGACAACACATGTATCAAGCTCGAACTCCGCCGCCGATACGTTTCCGGGGCCGTTCAGCCCTACTTCCACGCGGGCACCGTGTGCAACGGTCGGAGCTGGACCTTCAACAGCGCGATCGGCCCGAACGGAAACGACTCGGTCGCGGCCCTCGACGTCAAGGTCACTCGCCTCGGCGGGTACAACAACAGCGACGTGTACTCGGTGTCGCCAGGCGGAGCGTGACCGCCGCAATCCTCCATACCTTGGCTGAAGCGGGACACAGGCCGGCAGTAGGATCCGAGTCGAGATGACCACCCGCTTCAAGATGCTCGGAACCGTCGAGGGCGTGAGGGACGGCGTGCCCCTCGCTCTCGGCGGCGCCAAGCAGAAGACCGTTCTCGCGGTCCTGCTCCTGGCGGACGGTCGGACCGTGTCAGTGGACCGGCTAGTCGAATCGGTGTGGGGCGAGGACCCGGCAGAAGGAGCAATCGCCACGCTGCGTGTGTTCATCTCCAACCTGCGGCGCGTGGTGACACCGACGAGTGCTGACGGAATTCAGTTCGACGGCAACGGCTACCGCTGCAAGGTTCCATTTAGTCTCGACGTGTTCGAGTTCGAGGAGCAATGCAGGGTTGCATCGATGGCGCCGGCCGAAACCGAGGCGCGGACATGGCGACAAGCGTTGACACTGTTCCACGGGGACCCGCTCAGCGGGCTCGAACACACAGAACCCATTCGACGCGAGCAGGTCCGGCTCGCCGAGGCTCGCTCGATTGCGCTCGATTCGTTGTTCGCAGCTGAGCTGACGATGTCGAGGCACCGGGAGATCCTCCCCGAACTGTTCGTCGCTGCCGATGAGCAGCCGATGCGCGAGCAGGTGTGGAGCGCCCTCATGGTCGCTCTCTACCGAGCCGGGCGCCAGGCCGAGGCGTTGCGCGTGTTCCAGCAGTTTCGGCAACGGATGATCGACGAACTGGGCATCGAGCCGAGCCCGGACATGCGAAGGCTGGAGCAGGCTGTGCTGGATCAGTCGTCCGATCTGGACGTCTCGTCCGTCAGCCCACGCCGGCGCACCGCGTCAACGATCGATGTCCGGGCTGCCCAACCGGATGCACGGCTCGAACTCGAGGATGGACGCGTCGTGGTCTTGACCCGGCGGATCACCGTCGTCGGGCGCGAGGACAGCGCCGATGTTTCGATCGACGATCGCAGGGTCAGCCGCCAACATGCGATCATCAGGAGCAGATTGGGTCGGTACGAACTCGTCGACGACGGATCGACCAATGGAACAGAAGCCAATGGCCAGGGGATTCATCAACACGACCTCGCCCATGGCGACATCATCAGTCTCGGCGGGTTCGAGATCCGATTCGTCCAGTGAGCGAACCCATCCGTTTGTGGCTCAGCGCCACTCGGGATCAGCGGTAGTAACCCATCACGTCGATGATGATGTTGCCCACACCACCGCCGCAGCGAACTGTCAGCGTCGCCCCCGGTCCACACCCAACGGACGTGCTGTTCGCAACGGTTGTGCCATCTTCGAAGTTGAGCAACGACGTACCCGAGTACGCGGATCCGCCCGGGTAGACGGCGACGTACCCGGCTCCGGTCGTGTCGGTGACTGTCACGTTCACGATCAAACCGGTCGCGTCGACCGGGATGACAGCCGGCTCACCGCCGCTGGTCACCCGACAGTCGATCAAGCGTGGTTCCGTCACCAGACCCTTGACGACACCGAGGGGAGCGAGCCCCGCCCGCGAGTCGTAGCACCGCACGGGTACGGGCAGCAGATGTGTCTGCCCACTCGACGCGGGCCCGGATAGCTTGCGCCACTGACCCGGAGTCCCGGCGACCACGCAGAACCACAGGTCGCCCGTACTGTCGTAGATGATCTCTCCAGCGAGATGGGCATCGAGCCGAGCAGGGGCTGCAAGTTGGCCGGGATGTCGATCGAGCAGGATCGCAGCCTTGCGCCCCTGTGTGCGCAGACCGTACGCGTTCGCAGTCTCGCCGTTGCTCCGAACTCCCGCCGCCCCGGCCGTCCCCGCATTGGTCTGGAAGAACCCACCGAGCATCGCGTCGTTGCCGGCGAATCCGGCGATAGCGGCCCGGGTGCCGTTCGGCTCGGACTCCGACGGCGGCACGCCGGCCTCCCATGCACCATCTTGGGCCGCGAACACGTGCGTCGTCGGCTTCCCGGGATTCGGGAAGTCGTACGAAATCTCGGTCGTTTTCGTGGTGTAGGTCCGCACGCCGCCTAAAAGCGCCTCGTCGGCCGCCGCGGCCGGGCTCGCGGTGAGGGTGGAAGCCGCTGCACCGCCCGCGATCGCCAGGCCGGCCAGTGCTCCGACCCTGCCGAGCATCTCGCGACGAGACGTGGCATCGGCCGGCGCGCCCGGGTCTGCAGGGGCGCCAACTCGGGGCACGCTGGCGGCGGCTGCAAGGCGGGCGTTGTCGGCGCGGAGGCGAATTACCTCGTCACGCAGGAGTTGAAGCTCGAGCGCGTCGTTGCTCGATCGGAGGTGCGCGGCCTCGGTACGCAGTTCAGATGCTTCGTTCGACATGGCTTCTCCTCATCGACAGATCACGACGTTGATGGTCGTCGTGAATGGTTGGGTTCCCTGTGGGGTGTAGCTGGAGACGACGTTGGAGGCGGTTGCGCAGGTGATGAAGGTTCTGACGACGTTCGGGAAACCTGCGGTGTTGATCGCTTGAACGGCAAAGCTCGGATCCCCGCCCTCCAAGCCTGCCGGAACAGGGCCCGACGACGGCGCCGTCGTCGGCGGGATGGTGGGATCGGTGACCGGGCTCGGCGGTGCCGTGGTCGGGGACGTGACAATTGGAGGAACGGTCGTCACGGGCGAGTTGCCAGGTGGAACGGTGGTCCCTGGTGGAGGTCTCTTGACCGTCGTCGGCGGGCCCGTCGTCGGGGACGCTTCAATCGAGAATCCCGCTGGAACGATCGCTTTTCCGATCGGCCACGCCGATCCGTTGGTACCGAGCGCCAGGTCGTCCCCAAACGGAATGTCGGCGACGAGCCCAGGCTCCACCGAGATCTGGGTTCCGGCCCAGGTCTCGAAGATGCCGCTACTTGCAACGGTGAGGTCCTGACCCTTGACGAGATGCTGAGCGACGATCGCCCATGAGGCTGCTGGGCTACCGGCGACAGCGGGGACACTGAACAGAGTGCCGGCGAAACCGGCCGAAAGAGCCTCGTTGGAAGGGACGAACACCGTCAGATCCGTCTCCGTCCGGAGAGTTTCGGTCAAGCCGGCGACATCGGCCAAGAAGAGGAACTCGTTGAAGTCGGGATTCTGCTGCAGCGCGGTCAGGAGATCGGATGTGGCTGCCGGAACGGTGGTCGTCGCAATCATCGTCGTCTCAGAAACCGTTGAATCAGGAGCCGACGTCGTCGATTCTTCTGTCGAGGCTTCTGAAGTGGTCGAAATTTCGGAGACGGACGAACCGGTTTGCCCATTCGGTTCGGAGGACGCAGAGGTTCCGTCCTTCGGACCCGAATTGCCGTCGACAAGCGCGAAGGCCGTCCCAACCGCAACCAACGCCCCGACGACGATCAGCGCAGCGACGAGCGATCGACGTTTCTTCGGCCCCGATGGAGCGGCCGGATCCGGCCACGACGGAACGACTCGGGTCACAGGGGCGGACGGTTTCGCAGCATCGGCGATCGGGGCGACCAATGCGATGCCGGCCTGGCGTGGATCGGTCACTTGGTCGTTTGGGCGCAGCGGGGTGTGTTGACCGACAACCGCATGCGGGTGAGTTGCACCGAGCGCGACCGCTGACTTCGGGTCTCCCCGCCTGGAGATCGGCACACCGGGAAAAGCCTGCGCAATCAACACCTCGACCAACGGCATTCGGCTTCCCCCACCGACGAGATAGATCCCGTCGATTTCGGTTCTGGCGAGGCCGGCATCCTCGCAGGTGTTGACGAGAATCTGCACGCTGTCGGCGATGTATGGCCCGATCACCGATTCGACCTCATCGCGAGTAACGCGAACCTCGCGGATCCCATTCGGAAGCGCGACCAGCAGATCGACGACCGGTTGGGTGGAGAGCAACTCCTTGGCCCGTCGCGCTTCTCGACGCAGGCCGACCCACGCCTGACTCCACGCAGCGTCCTGTCCGAGTTGGAGGTTCTCCCAGATGTCTTCGGGCAACCTTTCTCCGATCGAGTTGGCGAGCAGTTCGTCGAACAGTTCACCACCGAGCTGTCGGTCACCGCTCGGGCGCCCGATCAGGTCGAAGCCCTCGTCGGTCGATCGCAGCACCGCACAGTCAAGCGTCCCGCCGCCGAGGTCGTAGACCAGCACGTTCGAACCGATCGGCTGATCGGTGGTGTCGGCGTACGACACGGCTGCCGCAACGGGCTCGAGCACAAGCGTGGGGGCCGGCAGTCCGGCGAGTTCCGCAGCGCGCAGAAGTTGCTGTTGACGCTGTCCGTTCCACGATGCCGGGTAGGTGAGGCGAGTGGACGACGGAGCACACCCTTGATGACGGACTGCTTCGTCAAACATCTTGGCGAGCATCTCCGCCACCAATGAGGCAACTTGGAACGGTTTGCCGCCAAGGATGATGGGGGCTGGATCACCGAGACGGCTCTTTGCCGAGCGGAGAACCCGAGAGGTCAGTGCCGCTGACATCTCGTCGGCAGCGCGACCAACGACGACACGGAAGTCGTCCGTGACCATCACGACCGACGGGATCCGGCGATCTCCGTCAATCTCGATCACCTCGGGCGCTTGACCGTCGCGACGACACGCAGCCACGGAGTAGCTGGTCCCAAAGTCAATCGCCAAGATCCAAGAATCTGTGTTCACCGCTCACTCCCGCTCGAGTCGAAGATTACCAGCAGGCGAAGCGATCCATCAGGGCGGCGTGGGCCACAAGGACGTTTCCCAAATTTCGTTCAGGAGGCTCCATCCGCAGCGGTCGAGACGACCCGGATAGCTTCGGCCTCTCAACATCCGCCACGTCAATCGCCAAACCTTGATCGGACGCCCAGATGGACACACTCACCGCACGCAAGACCTGGCGCAGCATGGAAGCTGTGCACGGGATGATCTATTTCACCCCGGATGCGCCGCCCGCGTATGCGGCAGTGGGAATAAACAAGCCACGCGCAGGGTATTTCGCATCGCGGGTCGCAGCGATGGGTGCAGTTCCGCCCGAGGTCGTGATCGCCACCTTCTACAACTTCCATCCGGGGCTCGTCCGCAAGAGCATGGCCGACGCCTGGTCCCTCACGTCACCGAGCGCAATGTGCGCGGCCCGCCTCGACGCCGTCGATTCGTCACTGCGCCGAGCCTTCGGCGACGAGGTCCTCAACTCGGTCGAACTCGCCGAGGCAGCTGGTCTCACCCGTCGCGCCGCGCTCGTCGCGTGCGAACGTCTGGAGGGCAGACCTCTCTTCGCCGGCCACGCCTATCTGCCATGGCCGGACGAACCTCATCTGGTGCTCTGGCACGGCCAGACGCTGCTTCGCGAGTTCCGCGGCGACGGCCACATCGCGGCGCTGACCCTCGAGGGGCTCTCTGGGTTGGAGGCGCTGATCACCCACGCAGCATCCGGAGATGTCCCCGCCGCCGCGCTCAAGGCAACTCGCGCATGGAACGACGACGAGTGGGCAGCGGGGATTGAAGCACTCGCCGCCCGGGGGCTCGTGGACGAGCAGGGGGCATTCACCGACGCGGGAAGGGCCATGCGCGAGGTGATCGAGGAATCGACCGATCGAGCAGCGATCGCCCCGTATCTGGAGCTCGGCGACGACAATGCGCTGACGTTGAGGGCTACCGGGCGAAAGCTGACCCAACTGGTGATCGACGCAGGCCTGCTGGCGATCGACCCCAGCAGATTCACCGACCCCGAGTAGCGGTAGGTTTCAAGGCGCATGTCCTATCGATACCTGTGGACACCTCTCCAACTGGGACCGGTGACGACTCAGAACCGGATCGTGTTCAGCGCGCATCTCACCAATTACGCACGCGATGGCAAGCCGACCGAGCAGCACGCTGCGTACTACGCGGCCAGGGCGGCCGGCGGCACCGGACTGATCATCACCGAAGAGCATTCGACCCATCCCACCGACTGGCCCTACGAGAAGTTGATCCACGGTTTCCATCGAGATGTCATCCCTGGCTACCGAGCCATCACCGACGCAGTGCATCGACATCGCACGCCGATCTTCGCCCAGATCAACCACAACGGCGGCCAGGCGAGCAGCATGTTCAGCCGGCTCCCCGTGTGGGCTCCCTCGGCAGTTGCGGACCCGTTGTTCCGCGAAGTCCCGAAGGCGATCACAGCGGCGGAGATCGACGAGATCGTCGCCGGCTACGCACTCGTCGCCGAGCATTGCGCAGAGGGCGGATTCGACGGAATTGAGTTGCAGTGCAGTCATTCGTCGATCGTGCGTGGGTTCCTGTCACCGGCGACCAACAAGCGCACCGATTCCTACGGCGGCTCGTTGATCAACAGAGCGCGCCTTCTGGTCGAGATCGTCGGCGCCGTCAGAAAGGTGATCGGCAACCGGCTCGCTCTCGGCGTGCGTATCTGCGGTGACGAACTGATCGAGGGTGGCACCACGATCGACGACGCGATCGAGATCGCCAAGATCGTCGAGTCCACCAGCCAGGTGGACTACATCAACACGTCGATCGGCGTCGCCACCGCAAGCCTGTTCATGATCGAAGCGAGCATGCACATCCCACCGGGGTATGCGATGTTCATCCCCAGCGCGATTCGAAAGGCCGTCGACCTCCCGGTTATCGGCGTCGGTCGGTTCAAGGATCCTCTCCAGGCTGAGCGTGCGCTCGCGGAAGGTCATTGCGATCTGGTCGGAGTCGTCCGCGGCCAGATCGCCGATCCCGACTTCGCAGCCAAGGCCCGGGCAGGAGCCACGGACGAGACGCGGCTCTGCCTCAGCTGCAACCAAGAATGCGTCGGTCGGATGGGCCTCAATCGTTGGCTCGGATGCATCGAGAATCCGCGAACGGGACGCGAGGCCGAGTACGCGGGCAGGCCCACAGCTCTCACAGCAAAGCCGAAGAAGGTGATGGTCGTCGGCGCCGGTCCAGCAGGACTCCAGGCCGCCATCTCCGCCGCGCGCGAGGGCCATCGGGTCTCGGTGTACGAGAAGCTCGAGCACGCCGGTGGCCAGGTCCGCCTTGCAGCCAGCGTTCCGAACCGGGCCGAGTTCGGGGACATGATCCGCAATCAGCTCACGGAGTGCCGCAGGCTCGGAGTCGAGATCACCTACGGCGTGGGTGTGTGGCCGGGATTCGTCGACGAGCAGCGGCCGGACCACGTCATCGTCGCAACGGGTGCAGAGCCGAATCGACCATGGTGGGCGCCGCCCGAAGCGACCAACGTGTGTGACGTTCGAGACGTGCTCGAAGGTACGGCTGACCCATTCGGCGACGTGGTCGTGATCGACGAGATCGGCTTCCATCACGCCACGTCTGTCGGAGAACTGCTCGCCGACCGGGGCTGCAACGTCGAAATCGTCACCAACGGCATGGTCGTCGGCCAGGACCTCGGGATCACGCTCGACATGGAGAACTGGTGGATCCGGGCCGTGAGCAAGGGCATCGTCCAGACCACCGATCTCGTGCCGATGGGAATGGACGGCAACACCCTGACGCTGTTGCATCACCCAACGGGCAGACACGTCACCCGCAACCCCGACTGGGTCGTTCTCGCAGTTCCGCCGAATCCGGTCGAGTGGCTGTACAACGACTTGAAAGCCGCGGGCGTCAACGTCCAACGCGTCGGCGACTGCCTGGCACCACGACGAGCCCACGCAGCGGTCGTCGACGGAGAGCGCGCCGGCCAACTGATCGGGTGACTGCGAGTCCCTCGGTGCGACGGAACGCCCCGTTCGCCTCATTCATGTCACCGCAAGTTACGCGATGCGACAACTGGCGGTGACATGAACGTGGGGGTTGGGGTTGGTGGGGCGGGGACGTCAGCTACCATTCGTTGATGGCGTCTACGTCTTTTTCGATCACTCGGGTTCGACCGGACGAGGTGGCCGAACGGCGTTCGGAACTGGTCGACGAGTTACTTTCGGGGGCGGGCGCCGTGCTCATCGAACAGGCTTTCACACCCGACGACGTGGCGGAGGCGAACCGGATCATCGTCCACCATTCGTCGGCCGAGCCCGACAAAGTCACCCATTTCCATGGCGCGCACGAGGACCAGATCTCCCTCCAGCGCCGGGTGTGGAATCTGCTCAACAAGGGCGAGGTCTTCGAACGGATGGTCCAACAACCGCAGGTGATGGATCTGGTCGGAGCATTTCTGGGCGATGGCTTCATCATGGGGTCGGTGGCGGCCAACCGCATCCTCGCTGGCGGCCCCGGCCAGGAGCCGCACATCGACTATCCCTACTGGGACCTGTACAAGCGCTCGAGCTTCCCCACAGGAATCAATAGCAGCTTTGCCCTCAACTGCCAGGCAACGATCTTGCTGCACGACTTCACCGAACTCAACGGAGCCACTGCGTTCGTGCCGTCGTCACAGGGTGATCTGCGCTACCCGGGCGACGAAGATGCATTCGCGGAACACGCGCAACGAATGACCGGGAGCGCGGGAGATGTCGTGGTCTTCAACGGCATGGTGTGGCACTGCGCCCAGCCGAATCGGAGCAGTGGCGACCGCACCGCGCTGCTGATCCAATACCTCGCGAAATTCGTCAAGCCGATGGAGGACCAACTCCGAGGTGTGCGCGCCGAGGTGGTCGAACGAGCCACGCCGCAGCTCCGCCAACTGATGGGAATGGACTACCCGTACCCGCAGATCATGGACGATGCGCAAGCAATCAATGCAGAGGGTCGACTCTGATCTGATTAGGCGGTGTCGGCGTCGTAGGGCCGATCGGTCTGGCGTCTCCACGGCAGGTCCGAAAGATACAACGCGGCAGCGGGATGTGAATCCATCGGTCTGTCGACTCCGAGCGGCGGTGTTGGATTGACCCGCGAGTCGCCGCGCGACTGGCAATCGGGGCACCAATACAGCAGGCGGTTCATCTCGCCGATTCGCTTGACTTGGATCGTGTCGCCGCACCCTCCGCAACGTTGCCCGTTTCGGCCGTATACGGCCAATCCTCCGGCGACGCCGGCGACAGTGACGCGTCGTGAATCATCGAGGTTCGCGCGCAACAACGCAGCCGCCGTAGTGATGACTTGCGTTGCCTCCTCACGACTCAGGGACCCCACCCGAGCGAACGGGCTGAGTCCGACGGCGAACAGGACCTCGCAGCGGTAGACATTGCCGACCCCACATGCCACATGTTGGTCGAGCAGTACCTCTGCAACGAACGCTGTCGGGTCCGCATACGAGACAAGACGATCGACACACTCGTCGAGATCGGCATTCGAACGGCACAGGTCGGGGCCAAGGCGCCCGAACCCCGGGTGGCGATGACGGTCGAACTGGCGGTAGGTCTCGACGATCGGGGCGCTGAAGCAAACTGCAACCCAATCGGCGACCTCGATCGACACGCGCATCTGGTCGTCACGCTTTCGCCACCGCTCACCGGACCGATACAGGTGCCACGACCCCGTCATCCGGAGGTGGGTGTGCAGGGTGAGTCCGTCGTCCCAGACGATCTCGAGGTGCTTTCCGTGGCTCTCGACCGACTCGATCGTGCGTCCGGGAGTCGGGGCGGGGCCAAGCAGTCGGGGCGCACGGAAGGTAACGGTCGGCTTGCCGACCAAGGCTGTTCGGAGCGCAATCGCGGCCCGGTGGATGGTGTCCCCCTCTGGCACGAGGCCCACCGTAGTTCGTCTTGCGCGAGCGGGTGCGCCATGCCCAGGGTTACAGTCGACGAATGGCCGGCAGTTCCGACGAGATCGAAACCGAGATCGACACTGAGATCGACACGGAGATCGAACCGATCGTCGAACCGATCGACATCGACAATCCCGACGTGATCGAAACTGCCCGGCGCCGATACGGAGGCGCCGGAGCGGCGCTCGCAGCGGGGATGTTCGGACTGGATGTTGCACTCGGCAACAAGAAGAAGCCCGACTCCGTCCAGATCCAGGAAGCGCCGACCGATCCGGTTGATGTGGACGCCGACGGGATTCAGATGACGATCGACGACACGTTGTCGGTCAACTCCCCAGCGCTCGACAGGGTTCCCCCGCTGCCCTCGACCAAGAAGCGATCTCGCCGCGGCTGAAGCCTGGCGGGACGAGCGGGTCGCCCATCAGGCTTAGGGAAGTTCTCCGACGTGGGCGAGGGCAAATCTGATCAATCGATCGTGACCGCCGGTCATCTGTCGTCGCACCTGTTCGCTGACTGCCTCCTCAGGCGTGAACCAGGCGAGATCCAATGCCTCCTGAGTCGGGGTGCAGTCTCCGTCGACCGGAACGACGTACGCAAGGCTCACCGCGTGGTGACGGGGGTCGTGGAAACCACTCTGGTCGGGATCTGGGAAGTACTCGACAACTGTGAAGGGCGCCGGATCGGTGGGCACGCGAGGCAGCGCAACCGGCCCGAGATCCTTTTCGAGATGGCGGATCAAGGCATCACGGATTCTTTCGCCGAACATCACCCGCCCACTGACGGCCATTCGGCTGATCGTGCCGTCGGCGCCGACGCGAAGGAGCAGGCCGATGTGGGTGACCCGGCCGAGTGAGTTGACCCGAACGGGCACGGCGTCGATGTAGACCAACGGCACGTTGGCACGGATGTTCTCCAGCTGATCGGGGCTCAGCCAGCCTGTCTTGGTATCGAGTTGATCGCTCACGAGCCTGTGTGTGTTCGCTTTCCTGAATCGAGGGACGCGCTGGCGGGCAACGCGGACATGCCATGTTTCCAGATGCGGTTCCCAACTTCACGTCTTACGCCGTCGACGGTGCCAGATGTCGCAACGCCAGGTCCCGGGATGCCAGGTCTCACCCGATGGACGGTCATCGCCGTTACCCTCTCGCTGGTGAGACGATCGTTGGCCGTTCGGTGAGACTGTCATGGGTCCACGACGCACGCGTCGTGGTCGTCGCCGGAAAGGGTGGGGTCGGCTCGAGCACGGTGGCGGCCGCGCTTGCTCTTGTTGCTGCCCGCGAAGGGGCGAATGTTCTGGTGATCTCGGTAGACGGGCGGCCGGGTCTCGGAACACTTCTTGGCGGATCGCTGCTCGACAGTACCGATCAGACGCTGCGCACCTTCACCAAGTCCGCCAAGTCCGGCAAAGGCGGCAACGGCGGTGGCGGCATCATTCGCGGGCGGACCATTCCGCCGCAGCAAGCCTTCGCCGACTACCTCGAACTGAAGGGGTTCGGCGGCGTTCTGCGCAAGGCCGCCTCGGCTGCATCACTCGACTCGATTGCAGCGGCCACGCCCGGGCTCGAGCATCTGTTGGTGCTCGGCAAGATCAAGGAACTCGAACGAGAACGGGCTGCTGACCTGATCATCGTCGACGCTCCACCGGCGGGGCATGCGGCGTCGTTCCTCGGGTCGGCCGCCGCTTTGCAGAAGGTCGTGGCCTCGGGACCTGTGCGCACACAGGCTGACGAGATTGCGGAGATGCTGGCTGATCCACTTCGCTGTCACGGCCTGTTGGTGACCATCCCCGAGGAAACCCCCGTCAACGAGGTGATCGAACTCGCCTATGACGTCGAGGACAAACTTGGCCTACGCCTCGCACCGCTCGTCGTCAATGCATGCTGGCCCGACCGCGACGGCCTGTCCATCACACCCGTCACGGCTGCACGCCAACAAGGAGTCAAGTTGACCGTGGCGAACCGTGGCGCCCTCGAAGCGGCCAGCGAGTTCGGCAGGGTCCGCCTCGCCGGGCAACGGCGGCAATTGGCCCGCCTCGACGAGTTGCTCCCACTCCCCCGGATCACGTTGCCGCGTCAGCCGACTGCCCGTTTCGGCCCGGTCGAACTGGAGTTGATGGCCGATGCTCTCGGCGTCGAACCAACGGTGGCGTCGTGAGCGCCGAGCTTGCGGGGGTCATTGCCAAGGCAGACCTGCTCGTGACCTGCGGGCCCGGGGGCGTCGGCAAGACGACAACTGCGGCGGCTCTCGGAATCGCTGCCGCGCAGACCGGTCGGCGAGTCGTGGTCGTCACGGTCGATCCGGCCCGCCGACTCGCTGACGCGTTGGGCATCGATGTCGATGCCCACATGTTCGATCCGCATGAAGTTGCCGGCGCCGGGGCAAACGGCGGCACGCTCTGGGCATTGATGCTCGACGCCGAAACCGTGTTCGATCGCTTGATCGTGGAACGATCTGCGGACCCAGTCAAGGCTCAGCGGATCCTCGTCAACCCGGTCTACCGCAGCATTGCCGGCTCGCTGGCCGGGGCGCAGGACTACATGGCAATCGAGCGCCTGCATCAACTCCACACCAGCGGCGACTACGACCTGGTCATCATCGACACGCCACCGTCGCGAGATGCAATTGATCTGCTCGAAGCCCCAGATCGCCTGGTCCGGTTCCTGGGGCATCCGATCTATCGGGCGCTGACAATGCCGACGCGCTCGTTCGCAAGGGTAGCCAACGCCGGCACCACCGCGTTCTTGTGGGTTGTTCGACGGCTCGCAGGTCCCAAGCTGGTCGAAGACACGATCGAGTTCTTCCGGTCGTTGTCCGGCATGGAGCAGGGTCTTCGTCAGCGGGCCGCTGAAGCGGCCGTGCTGCTCCGCGCCGAGACGACATCGTTCGTCCTCGTCTCGAGCCCTCGCGCCGAAGCCGTTGCCGAATCGACCCACCTCGCCAACGAGATCCTCGACGGAGGTTTCCGGCTCGACGGTGTCGTCGTCAACTTGGTGCATCCGCTGCCACCTCGCCTCGTTGGGCTCGACGACCTGCCGGCCGGCCCGCTCGCCGATCTGGTCGACTACCACCGCGAGCTCACCGCGTTGGCAACGTCTGAGCGCGGCGAGATGGACGAACTGTTGCACCTCGCGACTGGCGTCGCGGTCGCCGAAGTGCCGTTGCTCGAGGTCGATGTGCACGATCTCGCCGGGTTGACCCGGCTCGCGGACCTCCTCATGGGGCCGCACCAATCGTGACCACCGAACGGGTTCCGCTGTCCGTTCTCGATCTGTCGGTTCTCAATGCGGGTGCGTCCAGCGGTGAAGCCTTGCAGACGACGTCGGCATTGGCGCAGCGCGCTGACGACCTCGGGTTCGTTCGATTCTGGGTCGCCGAACACCACAACATGCCGAGCGTCGCATGCACCTCGCCGACAGTCTTGATCGCTCACCTGGCGGCGATCACGGAGAAGATCCGAATTGGCAGTGGCGGCGTCATGCTGCCCAATCACGCTCCTTTGGTCGTCGCTGAGCAATTCGCGATGCTCGAAGCCCTGCATCCCCATCGGATCGACGTAGGAATCGGGCGGGCCCCGGGGACGGACCAGCGCACGGCTGCAGCGCTTCGGCGATCGTCCGATGCGCTCGGCGCGGATGACTTCCCCCGCGACCTCGTCGACCTGATGGGCCTGCTCGGGGATCCGCGGGGTCCGCACGGGTTGTGGGAGCAATTCCGCGCCACGCCCGCTCCGACTTCGTCGCCGGAGGTCTTCCTGCTCGGCTCCAGTGGATACAGCGCCCAACTCGCTGGCCATCTCGGCCTCGCCTTCGGCTTTGCCCATCATTTCGACATGGGCGGCACGCTGCAGGCGGCAACTCTCTACCGAGAGCTCTTCCGTCCGTCGGTCGCACTGGACCGGCCACACATGATCGTGACGACGAACGTGCTGGTGGCGGATTCGGTCGAGGAGGCGGACTGGCATGCCGGTCCCGGTCGGCTGACGATGCTTGCGCGGCGAACCGGCCGATTCACACCGTTACCATCCCCTGCTGAGGCGAGTGCCCATCCAGACATGGTCGAGGCGCGCCGCATGCCGAGCAACAGAATCGTGGGCGACATCGAGTCCGTGGTTGCCCAACTCGATCACTTGGCGGAACTGACCGGCGCCGACGAGCTGATGGTCACCTCAGTGGCTTTCGACCTGTCGGCACGGGTCCGCAGCCTGGAACTGCTCGCTTCGAACTGGGGATGACCGGCTCGGACGCAGCGGTGCCGGTAAGGTGGGGTGGTACTCACTGCTCTGCGCGCCCCGCCTGACGTGGGCACCCGAGATCACACCGCCAGATTTGGACGAACGACGCACACATGAACGACCCGGATCCCCGTCGACCACGACCGAGCACACCGATTCGAACCACTCGTCAGAGTGCGATCGTTGCCGTTCTCGTTGCGTCGGTTGCGTGTGGTGGTCTGCTGGCCCTGGCCACCAGCGAGGACAAGAACCCAAAGGTCGTTTCCGCAGCCGCCGCGCCAGCAGCCCCGGGATCAACTCCTGAATCCGCCGCTGCGGCGGTGGCAGGCGCAACGACACCCGCAGCCGGGAGCATCGACCCGGTTGCCACTCCCGACCCGGCGGCGGTCGCGGTCGCTCCCGACACTGCAGCGGCCGATGGCCTTCAAGACCTTGACGGATCCGATCTGACGACTGCCGATGGCTGTTTGCTCACCGTGCAATCAGTTCGATATGGCGCAACGGGCGACAGCGTCCGTTGCCTGCAGCAAGCGCTGGTATCCGGCGGTTTCTACAGCGGCCCCATCACCGGCGAGTTCGACCAGGCGACCGACAACGCGGCCCGGGCGATGCAGGAGGACCGCAACCTCTTCGTCGACGGGGTCGTCGGCCGCGAATCTGCTCTCTCGCTCGGTATCTGGCCAGACGAAGCATCACTCGTGGTCCGCACCCCCGCTCCCCCCGACGGTGCTGTCGACCTGATGGGTTACCCCTTGTCCTCGGTTGCCGTGAGCGGCCCCGACGCCCCGCCGCTGCCCCCGAACTCGGGCGACGGCAAGCGGGTCGTTTACGACCGCGCGGGTCAGCGGGTGTGGGCCGTCAACAGCGACAACGTGGTGGTCCGCTCGTACCTGGTCGCCGGGAGCAAGTACAGCAACGAGCAGCCCGGCTCGCACAAGGTGTACAGCAAGTCGGACCTCTCCACTGCCTGGAACGGCAAAGCCTGGCTGCCACTGATGATCCGGTATCAAAAGACTGATATCGGCGCAATCGGCTTCCACGGCATTCCCCGCCACGTCGAGGACGACTCGCCCTACATGACCGAGTCCGAACTCGGCCAGCGCCTTTCCGGGGGCTGCCAACGCCAGGCCAACCGTGATGCCCGCTTCCTGTGGGATTTCGCCGACGTCGGCACCACAGTCGTCGTGATCTGACGACTGCTCGGCGAGGTCCGGAGTCCGCGAGGGACGTGACCTCGGCCACAGCAGGTTGGGGAACATTCGTGGCGAGGCGCTTGTTCAACCTCTTGTTATGAGCGACTCAATCGGAATGTACCTGAATGACATCGGCAAGGTCTCCTTGCTCACCGCCGAAGAAGAGCGCGAGTTGTCGCGACTCATCGAGGAGGGCCGCGACGCTGCCGAAAGGCTCGCTGCGGGCGAACACGGCGTGCTTCTCAAGGCTTCGGTTCGTAAAGCGGCCGAGGC
Organism: Actinomycetes bacterium; assembly: GCA_031413195.1. Taxonomy (GTDB): domain Bacteria; phylum Actinomycetota; class Acidimicrobiia; order Acidimicrobiales; family Ilumatobacteraceae; genus WLMZ01. The sequence continues at coordinate 8,666 of JANOEM010000354.1, read as the reverse complement.
CAAGGACCGTTTCATCCGGTCGAACCTCAGACTTGTCGTGAGCATTGCCCGTCGTTACCCCTTACCGCAGGGAATGGACCTCGGGGATCTGATCCAGGAGGGCAACCTCGGTCTCGAGCATGCAGTCGACAAGTTCGACTGGCGGCGAGGGTTCAAGTTCAGCACTTACGCCACGTTCTGGATCCGGCAATCGATCGGCCGGGCGCTGGACTACAAGTCCAGTCTCATTCGCATCCCTGGCGACCGCTCAGCAACCCTGCGCGCTGCTCTGCGCCAGAACAGCGGCGACAGCGAGGCTCTCGATGCCAACAACGCCGAACTGCACCGCTTGAGCACTCCGGTGTCCTTGGACAAATCGGTCGGCGACGATGGCGATGCCACGCTCGGCGACTTGGTCCCACATTCGGACCTGAGCCCCGAGGAAACCGTGATGGCAGCCGTCGACAGCCACCTGCTGGACGAACTGTTGAGCATCCTCGACGATCGAGCCCGGTTTGCCGTCGAGGCACGTTTCGGGCTCTCCGACGGAGAGAAGAAGAGCTTCCGCGAGATCGGACAGCAGCTCGGGGTGACGGCCGAGGCCGCCCGTCGTCTCGTCAACCGATCGCTCGACGGTCTGCGCGGCGTGGCCCCGACCATCCTCGTCGCCTGAGTCGACCCGGAGACCGGACGGCTCTCGTCAGTCCGAGATCAATCGCACCCAAACCAACGGGAAGTGCTCGACCGGGTCGAAACGGCAGATCACACCGGTGTGGATGCTGGCGCGGAGCTGGGTCGCGAACACTGGATCCTGCGATCCAATGATGTCGAAAAGCCTGCCCAACGATTGACGGACGGCGACCCGTGCTCGTTCTGTCGAACTCGAGAAGGCACGACTCCTTCCGCGCAATCCGAGCGATGGTTCGAGATGGTCGAGGAGCTCGTCGAGTTCGTCGCGCAGTCGCGAGGCGCGCCCGATGTCGTGGTCACCGTCGGCTTGGTCGATGTCGCAACGCAGCCCTTCTATGCGTTCGCGATACGTGCGCAGCGCCATCTGATCGCTGAGGTCGTAGCGCAGAGACTGCTCGACGCCCGCCGACAGGTCCTGGGCTGCGACATCGGCGCCTGGCCGTTCGAGAAGGGAGAGCAGTCTCCGAACGGCTATGGAGTCCGGGACCCGCACGATGTGCGCGCCGTAGCGCAGTGTCCACGTGGCTCCTGACAGCCATGCTTCACCATCTGGCGGTGGTGCCGCCAAGAGTCGCCCCGCTGCGGAACTGCGCAGAGCATCGGCGCGGTCGGCCAGACCGAACTCGATCAACGCTGACACCGCTGCGTCGACCCGTGCAGCGCCAAACGAGATGTCTTCGGGCATCGCCCGAGCGATCAGAGCACAGCCGAGGTCACCTTCGCTGATCGCAGCCATCACCCGGTTCCCGAGTCGATGGTTGTGCTCGAGAGCGCGTTCGAAGTGGTGCACGGCGGCATTGACGTCACCCAAGGTCCCGGCAGCCACGCCGAGCGAACGTTCGACCGAGCCGAGGCAAACCACGCCGAGCGAGCCCATGATCGGAAGATGGCGGAACGGCGTGAGTGCGGAGTAGACCGCTTCCGCCGTCTTTACGTCGTCCAACAGCGCCGCTGCCTCTGCTGCGCAGAACATCGTGATCATCCAGTTGCTGGAGGTTTCGACTCCGTCATGGGCACGGACCATCACGATCTGGAGATCCGCTCTCGCATCGTCGAACTGCCCGGTCATCGCAGCGAGTACCGCTGCCGCCGCCCGGGGGGCGACGTCGCCGTCGACCAGCGTGGGTGAGGCGGCAACCTGACGAGCCAAAGCCAGGATCTCGTGCGGTCGGTGCTGGAGCCACCGAATCGTCAGCAGGTGCGCGCCCATGTAACCAATCGCGTCCGCGTCACCGATGCTGACGCCGACCTCGAAACAGCGCCGGGCCGCAGACTCGGCTTCGTCGATGTGGCCATCACGCAGGAGCAGCATTACGTCGATGGTGTCCAAGACGAAAAGAACGGCGGCGACCTGCAACGCATCGGCGCGTTCACGCGCCTCGTTCAGTGCTCGTTCCGCTCTCGGATCCCCGGCAAGGAACAGGTCGATGGCACGCCACATCACGCCCATCAGAGCCAGGACCGCGTCGCCCGCTGTAACGGCCACGCGGACGAGTTCGTCAGCGATTGGGAGCCTGTGATCGGTGTTGGCAGGCCCGAGCATCGTGTGGTGCAACAACGAAAGAGCTGCCGCGAGGACGAGCGGATCATCGGTGTCCCGTGCTGATCGGACAGCGTCGAAGACCTCGCGGAAACCACCCTCTCGGGCGTAGATCCGCTCGGCTGCTCGGCGCATGCGAAGCCCCGCAGTCAGGTCCGGACGCTCGTCACCGAGGCCCGCCAAGGCGGTGTCCAACAGCGACATGTACGCGGCGTGCTCGATCGATCCACGGTGCTCGTCGACCCAGATCCCGCCGAGACCGAGTGCCGCCTCGGCGAACGTGACCGGTTCGTCGGCCTGATCGGCGGCACGTCGGAACCACCCGCGGGCAACGAGCAGGTGACCGGCAGCGAGCCCGGCTTGCGCCAACTCGATCAGCAGTTCTGTTGGCACGTCCGACCCTTGCCGTTCGAGCAGTTCGATCGCGTGATTCAGGAACTGTGAAGCGGTCTCGAACGCCAGCCCCGACATCGCGACCCTGGCCGCCGCTCGGCATGCTGCTCCGGCCAGCTCAGCGCTTGCCGTGTCGCTCACGATCAAAGCCGCCGCTACCAGGTGACGCGCCCGTGCTGCTGTTGGATCGACCGAACCCGAGCTCTGGCCTCGTTCCAACACAAGCGCGGCGCGGGTGTGTAGCAACGCGATCTCGCTCGGTTCGCGTTCAGCGAGCAGTGCGCTGCCGAGTAGCTCGTGGGTGAATTGGCAACGGCCGACATCAGATTCGGCCAGGACCCCGACCCGCTGCGCCGCCCAAATCAGGTCAGAACCCGCATCGTCATCGATGCCTGCCACGAAGAGAACTTCCTCCCGGTCAGCCGACGGGCCGAGAACGGCTGCCGCAGCAAGGAGCTCGAGCGCTTCCGGCGAGAGATCGCGGACGCGGAGTTGCAGGATCGAACGGACGGCATCGACGCCCACACCAGCATCGACGCCGGCCGTTTGGTCAGTCGCAAGGAGCTCTCCCACATACAGCGGATTTCCACCCGTCAAATCGTGGATCTGGACCAAGGTCGCGAGAGGAACCGACCGACCGACCTGCTCCATCAGGTCACGGAGTTGTTCGACCGACAGCGGTGCGAGCCGCAGCACCGTGGCGTCCATACCGAGGTCACGAAGGGAGCTCCGAACAGCTGGATCGACATCTGGCGAGTCTCGAGCGGTGATGACGACTGTCAGCGCGCAGGACCTGAGCGCCCGAATCAGGAAACGAGTGAGAAGCAGCGCGCCGAGGTCGGCCGAATGGGCATCCTCGATCACGATCAACAACGGCTCGGTCGCTGCAACCTCGCGGATCGAGTCGGCGATCGCCCTGAACCGGGCGAACCGCTCCTGGTCGGACTCGAACCAGACGCCCGAGGTACCTGCGGCCGCCGAGTCGGAAGGATGACCCAACTGATCGAGCACAGCCTGCCACGGCCACAAACGTGGAACTCCACGTTCGGGCCAGCCGGTTCCCCAGGCACATCGAAACCCCATCTCTCGCGCGATCCGGAGCGACTCGGCGGCCATCCGGCTCTTGCCGATGCCCGGATCCCCGACGATCAGGACAGCACTGCCAATGCCCTGCCGCGCCGCGAACAGCGCCGACCGCACGATGGCAGTCTCGTCATCGCGACTGACCAAGGGAAGGTCGCCAATGGGCGTCGACACCTCCGAACACTACTGGACCTCGAACATGTCACGACCATGTCACGCCCTCCCTGCAAGTCCAGAAATGAGAGGTAGTCACATGAACCTTCGTCGTTCGTCGTTCCGCATCGCATCCGTTGCTGCACTGGTCACCGCCGCGTTCGGTGTGCAGTCCGCCCTGACCGCCCCACCGTCCGCGCCATCGACGGTGATCACCATCGACCCCGCCCGCATCCTCGATACCCGCACCACGATCGGGGTGCCCGCACCGGCGTCACTCGGACCGAACTCGTCGATCACGCTGCAAGTGACCGGCGCCGGCGGCGTCCCCGCCAATGCGACCGGTGTGATCATCACCTTGACGGCCACGCTCGCCACCGCGCCGACCTTCATCACCGCGACGCCAACAGGCACCCCGCGGTCGACCACATCGGTGCTTAATCCGACGATCGGGATCGATGTCGCCAACACCGTGACCATGTCAGTCGGGACGAACGGTCGAATCGATTTGTACAACCTCGCCGGCAACATCCACCTCGTCGCCGATGTGACCGGCTACCTCCTGCCGGCCACCGTTGCACCTCCAACAACGCCGACGCCGACCGTCGTGACCGAGTCGATCGAGTTCGCCGCCTACAGCGCTACCGGAACCGGCCTCGGGATTCCGAGCAACTTCGGGTGCGTCGACCTTGCCGATACCGGCGAGCTCTACCTCGACCTGCCGCTTCCCCACGGGGCCGCGGTGCAATCGGTGGACTTCCGCTGGTACGACAACGACACCGCCAACTTCACGATGCTGCTCAGCGAGATCAACGGAGCTCCGTTCGCCGTTCCGACGGGCGGAAACGTGGTCGGTGGTCAGGCCCAGACGACGGGGGCGGTCGGCTTCGGCGTCTCGTCCGTCACGATCACCGGCGGCGACAAGGTGTCGGGATCCGTTCGATACCAGATCCAGGCCTTCACCCTCGGCCAAATCTCGCTCAACACCTTTCATCGGTTCTGCGGGGCGACCGTGACGTACGCCCGAGTCGTCTGAAACGCAGGCCCGTCTCCGTTCGAAAGCTGGGACATCCGACGGCATAGGGTTGGGGCGATGGATCAAATCGGCCATGCCACGCAGTGGACCTTTCCGTGCCCTGGATAGCCACCATCGCCTATGAAGACGCCACCGGGAAGCTGCGGAGCCTTTACGATCGGATCAAGGGTCCCGGCGACAACGTCGACAACATCATGATGATGCATTCGCTCCGGCCGCACACGATGGAAGCCCACATGGCTGTCTACAAATACGTGCTGCACCATTCCGGGAACACCGTTCCGAAGTGGTTTCTCGAAGCGATCGGCGTCTGGGTCAGTGTGCTCAATCGATGCGATTACTGCATCGAGCATCATTTCGCCGGCTTGAAACGGCTGATGGACGATGACTCGTCGGCCGACGAGTTACGGAAGGCGATGGAACGCGACGACATCGCGACGACCCCGCTGAGCGACAAGCTCAAGGTTGCTCTGCGGTATGCGCAGGTGTTGACAGTTGCACCGTCCGAGGTGACCGAGTCACTGGTCGTCGAACTTCGGGATGCAGGATGGACGGATGGCGAAATCCTCGAGATCAACCAGGTGTCGGCCTACTTTGCCTACGCCAATCGAACCGTGCTGGGGCTCGGCTGTTCCACCGATGGAGATATCCTCGGCCTGTCACCCGGCAATTCGGCCGACCCGGATGACTGGAACCATGGCTGAGATGGCTGAGATGGCTGAGATGAATGTCCAACACTGGTGGTCCAGCTTGATCGGGGCTCGCCGATGATCGAAGCTGGAGACATGATTGAACGCGTTGGATTCATCGGACTCGGCAACCTCGGGGTGCATCTCGCAACCAGCTTGATGCGGGGCGGCCACGAGGTGACCGTCCATGATCTGAATCCCGAGCTCGCAGCGGGATTGCTCGCAGCGGGTGCCACCTGGTCTGATTCTCCCGCTGCGGCGGCTGCAACCTCGAGAGTGGTGTTCACCTGTCTTCCCTCGCCGGCAGCAGTCAACGCCGTGGTCAGTGGCACCAACGGGATACTCGCCGGAATGGCAGCGGGTGGCACATGGATCGACATGAGCACCAACGACCGGACCGAGACGATGCGACTCGCCGCTCTGTGTGCCGCAAGCGGGATCGAGATGCTGGAGTCACCCGTCACCGGAGGCGTGCACAAGGCGGCCGAGGGCGAGATCACCGTCCTCGTCGGCGGCGACGAGGAGGTCTTCGAACGCAACAGGCACCTGCTCGAAGCAGTCGGCAGCCCGATCCTGTACATGGGTCCGCTCGGCAACGCAGCGATCATCAAGGTGATCACGAACATGCTCGCGTTCATCAACCTGGTAGCCGTGGGCGAGGCCCTGATGCTGGCCAAGAAGGGCGGGCTCGATCTCGCCAAGTCCTTCGAAGCGATTCTCAACAGTTCCGGCAACAGCTTCGTCCACGAGACCGAGAGCCAGGTGATCCTCAACGGAAGCTATGACATCGGCTTCACGATGGACCTTGCCTGCAAGGACCTCGGATTCGCGACGCAGTTCGGGCGGGAGTTCGGTGTCCCACTCGAACTCGCCGGTTTGGTCGAGCAAACCTTCATCCGGTCACGAGCCCAGTACGGCGGCGGCGCGTGGTCGTCGCAGGTCGTGAAGTTGCTCGAAGACACGGTCGGCGCAGACCTCCGCGCTCCCGGATTCCCGGCGGCACTGCAATGATCGAGACCCGAACGTCGAGTACCGAAACAACCCGCTCGGCACGGGTCGAGCTTGCTGCTGCATTCAGGTGGGCGGCGCGCCTCGGGTATCACGAGGCGACTGCCAATCACTTCAGCGTGGCCGTCTCCGACGACGGCGGGCAGTTCCTGCTCAACCCGCGAGGCCGTCACTTCTCGCAGGTTCGGGCGAGTGAACTGCTGCTGTTGAACGCCGAGGACGCCGGACGGGCGGTGAATCCCGCTGCGGACCCCACGGCGTGGTACTTGCACGCCCACGTGCATCGCCACGTCCCGCGAGCCAGGGTGATCCTGCACACCCACATGCCCTACGCCACGGCGCTGTGCTGCCTGCGCGACTTCGAGTTCTTGATGCTCGACCAGAATGCGTGCCGCTTCCATCAGCGCATCGCGTACGACCGCCACTATGCCGGGATGGCGTTGGACGACGACGAAGGCCGACGGGTCGCCGCACTGCTCGAGGGTGATCGAAGCATCGTCTTCTTGGGGAACCACGGCGTGCTCGTCGTCGGAGAAACAGTCGCCGAAGCGTTCGACGATTTGTACTACCTCGAGCGGGCAGCGCAGCTCCAAGTGCTTGCGCTGTCGACTCACCAACCTCTCGCACTGGTGCCCGACGACATCGCCGCATTGGCCTGTCGCCAATGGCACGAGTACCCCGAGTTCTCGAAACTGCATTTCGACGCTCTGTGCGAGATCCTCGACGTCGAAGAACCGAGCTACGCAACATGACCGATCAACGCCCAACCGTCCAGCTCGAAGACGGGTTCCTGACGATCTCCTGGGATGCCGGCGATTCCAGCCGGTTCCACTATCTCTGGCTCCGCGACAACTGCCCGCAACTCCTGCATTCCACGACCGGTCACCGAATCGTGGAGACTTCGACGATTCCGGCCGACGTTCGCCCCGCCCTCGCCGAGATCACCGATGCCGGTGATCTCCGGGTCGAGTGGGAAGACGGCCACGTCAGCACCTTTCCTGCGCGGTGGCTACGCGACCACGACTACTCCAATGGGGTGCGTGCCCAACTCACCCCACTCGTGTTGTGGGACGCAGGGATGGTCGACGAGATCCCGACCGCCAGCTATCCGGCGTTGCTGGCCGACCCCGCGATCCGCAGCAGCTTCCTGGACGGCTTCGTCCGCTACGGCTTGGGCATCTTGCACGATGTGCCGTGCGAGCCGGGCACAGTACTCAAGGTCGCGGCCGAGTTCGGAGAGGTCCGCAGCACCAGTTGGGGCACCGTGTTCGACGTGGTCTCGATGGAGGATGCCAATTCCGTGGCGTACACGAACCTTCCGTTGGTGACTCACACCGACGAGGGTTACCGGGATCCCGCCCCGACCATCCAGCTCCAGCACTTCCTTCGTTCCGACGCGACAGGTGGCGAGTCGACCCTCGTCGACGGATTTCGCCTGGCCGACGATCTGCGCCGATCAGACCCTGCTGCATTCGAGATCCTCGCGAACACACCGCTCCACTTTCACTTCTCGGACGTGTCAGCCGAGCACGAGGCCTATCTCCCCGTGATCGACGTCGATGGAGACGGAAACGTCCGGGCCGTGCGTTTCTCGAACCACTCCGTCACCCCGTTCCTGCTCCCGTTCGAATCGATGGAGGCGTACTACCACGCGTACCGATTGCTCGGAACGATGCGCGAGAGCGAGCAGTACCAACTCCGTATCCCGATGGGTGCTGGCGACCTCTACATGGTCGACAATCGACGGGTGATGCATGGTCGAACCGGGTTCTCCAGCGGCGGGGCACGGCATCTGCAGAGCTGCTACATCGAGCGCGACGAACTGGTGTCGCGCCTCGCCGTCGCCAACCGCGGCGCACACGCCCGCTGACTGCCTGAACCCGAGCCGACAGTCAGCTCACGACCGGCCGAGCGTTGGCCCACGGGGTAGCCGCCTCAATCTGAGCACCGAGTTGTAGCAACAGCGCGTCCTGCCACGGCCCGGCGATCAACTGCACCCCGATCGGAACCCCACCAGCGCTGCGACCGAGCGGCAACGACAGCGCCGGCATGCCCGCGACGTTCCACACGGCCGTGAACACGGCCATCGGGTAAC
>JANOEM010000353.1:0-1630 GCA_031413195.1 Actinomycetes bacterium | reverse complement strand
CCCCGCGCAAGTAGCCGCCACCGAACAGCAGGTAGTTGTCGCCTCGCAGCTGATCGTTGTTGAACGAACCGAGCCGCAACGGACCGCCGAGTGCGAAGTCGTTGACCAGGGGACTGTCACCGAACGAGCTCCCACCCTCGGCGAGGACGAACATCCGATCGCCGCGTCCCCGAACCCGCCGGAACCACGACGTCCGCACCTCGCCGCTCGTGAACGATTGCGGGCTCTCGAGGAGGACGCCGTCGAGGAGACCGTTGGCCGTCGGCGCCGAGAAGTACTGGCGGAGGGTCGAGCGCAGCCGGACCCCGCGGGTTGGAACGATGGGACTGGTCTGCGTGTCCAGGCCAAAGTCGAGGCTCGCGTACCGTTCGGCACCGTCGACGGCAGGCAAATCGGGCGAACCGACCCTGCGGTTCCCAGTGTAGCTCGCCACATCGTAGCCGAGCCGCACCTCGGCGTTGCGCCCGAAGTCGCTCCCGATATCGAAGCCGAAACCCGCCTGCCGGGTACGATACTCGGCGACGAGTACGTCGTCCACGTAGAGGTTCCTGCCACGCCGATCGAAGTAGAGCCGCGGCGCGACAAACAGTGGCGTCGAACCCAGTGTCTTCACGACTTCGGCCGCCAGGCGCTGGTTGGTGCCAAGGACGACGTCCAGCCTGGTCTCCGACCCGACGCCGACCAGGCCGTAGTGCAGCACGCGGGCCGACATGTTGACGGCAAAATTCGACGAGTCGACGTTGTTGAGGTCGAGTCCGACCATCAGAAACGGCGGGCCATAGGTCTTCTGGCGCACGCCTATCTGGAGGGACGTCGGCGAGGGACGGTCGGTCACTTCGTAGGTCAGATACTCGTAGCGATCATCTCCCGTGATCTCGAGGATATGCCGCGCGACATCGTCGGGCTTGACCGGCGTGTTGAGCAGCGGCGTGAGCGCTCGGCGGATCTCGGCCTCGACTCGCGGAGAAATTGGTGTGCCCAGCGGTTGGAAGGTGATCGCGGTCGGGACTGCCGGCGCAAGACGGCGTCGCGACTGACGCGCCGCCTGGAAGGCCGCATGCGCGTCGGCGGTCATCGCAAAACCCTGGAGCTTGGCGTCCATCGCCTGTGCCGCCTGATAGCCACGGTCGGCGAGGTCGTCGCTCACCCGCCAGGACATCGAGGTCAGGCCCTTGAGATCAGGGTCGATGATGAGGTCCGCCGACTCGAGCGAACGGCGGGTGCTCGTCGTCATCATCGTGTCGATGGTCTTGCCGAGCAGCGACAAGAGCGACGCGGTCTGCTGCTTCTCGTCGCCCACGTCGGCGCCGACGTTGACGGCGATGACGATGTCGGCACCGAGCTTGCGCACCACGTCGGCGGGAATGGTGTTGAGGACCCCCCCCTCGACGAGCAGCCACACGTCCCACTTCACGGGCGCGAAGGCGTGGCCGGAAGTGATCGTGCTCGCGTGTGGCCGCCGCCGTCTCTACACCGATTGGAACGAAGCCCTGGGGGGGACGCGTTTCGAAGAGACCACCGCCGTCTACCGACCGGGCTTGCGTCTCATCCTTCTGACCGACGATGGCGATCGGCCCGTCGTGCGACACCGTTTGCGCCACGAGCTGGTCCACCACGCCGTACATGGGGC
>JANOEM010000352.1:0-2558 GCA_031413195.1 Actinomycetes bacterium | reverse complement strand
CCGGCAAACCAGGCGTCGGCCAGCTCAATGACAGCGTCGGCCCCAACATCCGGATCGGTCCGGAACGCGCCGTTGACGAGCACTGGGACGTCTGAGCCTGTGGCGAAGAGGAGCACGCCGTCGCGCTCGGCGATTTCGCCGTCCAAGCGTCAGTTCCGTGCCATCTCTCGGGCGTACTCGATGCAATTGGCGTGACAGCGATACGCCATCACCCCATCAATCCCGCCACCGTCCATACGCGCTCCCAAGATTCTGCCGCCAATCCTGCCTCAACGGACCGCCAATGTGATCACGAATGGGAGGTGATCGCTGCCACGGGGCTTCAAGTTGCGGAACTTCAACGCGCAGATCTGGTCGTTCACGAGCGCCTGGTCGAGGCAGGCGACGACACCGAAAGCACCGAGTGGCCAGACCGACTTCAACGAGAAGGACGGTTTCCAGGCCTGCCCCAGCGAATCGATCGCGTCGTCCAGTCCGACCTTCAGCAGTTCCTCGAACTCCGGACGGAATCGGACTAGGTGTAATGACCACGGACGTTGTTAGCGCGGGTCCGCTGGTGAGGTGAGCCTCCGGGCGAAGGTGTGGCTGTACCACCAACCGCATCAGCGCCCAGGAGGCCCAATGCACCGTAACGCCCGTCTGACCTTGTGGGGTCGACAAGAACTGGTCCGCCGGATCAACGCCGGCACCCCGATCGCGCATGTCGCGAAGGAGATGAACGTCTCACGCCCTACAGCGGGAAAATGGTACGGCCGGTACCTCGATGATCCCGATGGCCAGTGGTGCCAGGACCGCTCCAGCCGGCCTCACCATTGCCCGCATCAGACGCGACGCAAGGTCGAACGCAAGATCTTGAGCTTGCGTAAGAACAAGAAGCTCGGCCCAGCTCGTATCGCCGGCAAGCTCGAGATGCCAGCATCGACGGTGCATCGGGTCTTGGTCCGCAACGGCGTGAACCGTCTGTCGTGGATGGACCGACCGACCGGCCGGGTGATCCGCCGTTACGAACACGCCAGTCCGGGCGATCTGGTCCACATCGACATCAAGAAGCTCGGCATGATCCCGCCCGGTGGCGGATGGCGAACCCACGGCCGCGGCAGCGACCAGCATCGGGCCAGCCGGCGGGGACCACGGATCGGGTACGCGTTCATCCACACCGCGATCGATGACCACAGCAGGGTCGCGTACAGCGAGATCCTCAACGACGAAAAGGCGATCACCGCGGTGGGGTTCTGGGGGCGCGCCCGCTGGTGGTTCGCGGAGCACGGCATCGACATCAAAGCCGTGTTGACCGACAACGGATCGTGTTACAAAGCCCGCCTCTGGCGCGACGAACTCGCTGCGTCGGGGATCAAACATCGGCGCACCCGCCCGTATCGGCCCCAGACCAACGGCAAGGTCGAACGGTTCAACCGGACCCTGTGTGACGAGTGGGCCTACGTCCGCGCCTACCGCTCAGAAGCCCAACGGCGCCGAGCACTTGCAGGATGGCTCCACACCTACAACCATCACCGATGCCACACCGCGATCGGCGGCCACCCACCAATGACCCGCGTCAACAACCTCCGTGGTCATTACACCTAGCTGACGAGGTCAGTTGAGCGGGCTCACCATTCGGCGTGGCACCTTCGCCGGCCAGCGGAAAACGTTCGGTCAGTCCGGATGGTGGAAATCAGTGGGCCTGAGGTCGATACTGGGCACATGCCACGTGCCATTTGGAGCGGGTCGATCAGCTTCGGGCTGGTGAGCATCCCGGTGAAGCTGTACTCGGCGATCTCGGAGAAGTCCGTGCGCTTCAATCAGATCGACGGTCGCAATGGAGCGCGGGTTCGTCAGATGCGGGTCAACGCCGAGACGGGCGAGGAGGTGCCCTACGCCGAGATCGTGAAGGGGTTCGAGATCGCCAAGGACACGTACGTCACGGTGACCGACGAGGAGTTGTCGGCCTTTGCGCCCGAAGCGACCCACAGCCTGGATCTCGAGTGTTTCGTCGACCTCGACGAGATCGACCCCATCTTCTTCGACGGCGCCTATCACGTGGCGCCATCGACCGTGGCGAAGCCCTACGCATTGCTGGTTCGAGCCATGGAGGAAGCCAACAAGGTCGCCATTGCCCGATTCGTGATGCGGAGCAAGGAGCACGTTGCTGTCCTCCGTCCCCGGGAGGGCACGCTGGTGCTGTCGATGATGGTTTACGCCGACGAATTGAACGCGGCCTCGGACATCGGCGAGTTCGACGATGTCGCGGCGGTCGACGTCGATCGGCGCGAGCTGGCCATGGCGGAGTCACTGATCGCGTCGTTGAGTGAGCCGTTCGATCCGGAGAGCTACCACGACACCTACCGAGACCGGGTGCTCGACCTCGTCGAGCGGAAGTCGTCCGGCGAGGTCATTCGCGCCGATGTGACTGCAGCTCCGTCAGCCGATGCCGTCGTTGACTTGATGGCGGCGCTCGAAGCATCGGTCCGAGCGGCCAAGGCATCTCGGAGTCGTCACCCATCGGCGCTCGAGGTGGTGCCGATGGAGCAGGAAGGGGTGGCCGCACCCCCAACTGTTGA
>JANOEM010000351.1:0-7451 GCA_031413195.1 Actinomycetes bacterium | reverse complement strand
GCTCAGGCACTGCTTGCGACCTGCTTCGCCCATCGGTAGTCGGCCTTGCCGCTCGGCGAACGCACGATTTCGTCAACGAAGACGAAGGCCTTCGGCAACTTGTAGCGGGCGATGTGGCGCGCGGCCTCAGCCAGCAGTTCGGCCTCAGTTGCGCTGTGGCCGTGACGCACCCGAACGACGGCAACCACTTCCTGCCCCCATCGTTGGCTCGGGCGTCCGGCAACCACACAGTCGTACACCCCGCGATGAGCCTTGAGAGCTGCCTCGACCTCCTCGGCGAAGATCTTCTCGCCGCCGCTGTTGATGGTCACGCTGTCGCGGCCGTGCAACTCGATTGTCCCGTCGGAGCGGATGCGGGCCCGGTCACCTGGCACGGCATAGCGAACCCCGGCGATCATCGGATATGTCCGCGCTGTCTTTGCAGCGTCGCCCAAATAGCCGAGAGCCAGGCGGCCACTCTTGGCGAGCCAGCCCAATTCGTCTTCGCCCGGGATGAGCTCCCGATCGAGATCGGCGGACAGGACGTGGTTGCCGGGACTGATCGCGAACGTTCCGGTCGAGGCGGAGGCGCCTGCGGACACGTGAGAGAGCTGGCCGCCCGCCTCCGACGATCCCAGTCCGTCGACGATCATCGTTGTCGGGAGGTGGCGGATGAAATCTTGTTTGAGGTTGGCGGACAGTGGCGCCCCGCCGCTCAGGATGACGCTGAGGCTGGTCAGGTCGTAGTGGTGGCGATCGAGTTCGTCCAACAGCGGACGGGCAAACGCATCGCCCACGATCAGCAAGAAGTTGAGGTGCTCTCGTTCGATCATGCCCCACAGTTCGGCGGGATCGAGTCGATCAGGGGTGTCCTGGATGAAAACGGTGCCACCGGTGATCCAGGTCCGGAAGCTCATCCAGTGGCCAGCACCGTGCATGAACGGCGGCGAGAGAAGGGCTTGCAGTCCCTCGACCGCGGCGGCCGCGAAGTCTTCTGGCGTGGCGGCTGTGCGCGACCCGCCGAAGCACTCGACGATTGCATCACCACTGCGCCAGAGCACGCCCTTTGGCATACCGGTGGTACCGCCCGTGTACAGGATGTACAAATCGTCGCCGGACGGTTCGACGCTGGGCTTGTCGGCCGACGAGGAAGCGAGGGCATCCTCGTACCAGACGGCCCCCGGCAACAGGGGGTTTCCGGACTCGTCGTCGACTTGCAGGATCAGCCGCAGCGACGGTACGTCACCCAACACCTCGGCGAGCGTCGGGGCGAAGCGCGAATGGACCACCACGGCGCTCGCTCCCGAATCGTTGAGCAGGTACCGGAGCTCCTCGGCGACGTATCGATAGTTGACGTTGAGCGGGGCGACCCGCGCCTTGAATGCGCCGAGCATCGACTCGAGGTACTCGTTGCCGTTGTGGAGATAGATCGCGAGATGGTCCTGGCCGCTCTGCGAGCCGTCGAGCTGTGATCGTTCGGCGTGGCATCCGAGGCCTGCGGCGGCCAGGTAGTTCGCCAGACGACGGGTGCGATCGGTGACCTGGGACCACGTCAGCCGGCGGTCGCGGAACACCAGACACAGCTCGTCCGGCCTGGTGAGAGCGATCGCTTCGTGAATCTCGCCGATGCTGAAATCGGAGGTGGGGGCCATGGCCAGAAGCTAGGCGGCATGTGCAGCGCGACACGAACCCGGTCACGTCCGCACACAGGGAGGTTCATCCGCCCGATGTCCTATTGTGCGGCCATGACGGATCTCACATTCGGTGTGTTCATGCCCCAGGGCTGGAAGATGGAGTTGGCCAGCATCGACGGCGCCGAGGCGAAGTGGGGCAAAGCGGTCGGGATCGCACAACTCGCGGAGCATCTCGGTTTCGATTCGATTTGGCTGTACGACCACTTCCACAACGTTCCGAGGCCTGCTCATGAGGCGGTGTTCGAGATGTGGACCACGATCGCCGCGATCAGCCAACGCACCAGTCGTGTCCGGCTCGGGCAGATGGTCGGCTGCAACAGCTATCGGTCGCCCGCCCTGCTGGCAAAGATCACCTCGACGATCGACGTCATCTCTGGCGGGCGGTTGGACTGGGGTATCGGAGCGGGTTGGTACGAGTTGGAGTACCGCGGGTACGGATACGACTTCCCGAAGCCCAAGGACCGAATCGGCATGCTCAAGGAAAGCGTTGAGATCGTGCTCTCGATGTGGTCGCAACCGGAAACGACATACGACGGCAACTACTACAAGCTCGTTCGTGCCAACTGTGATCCAAAGCCGCTGCAGCAACCGCATCCGCCGGTGTGGATCGGTGGAGGAGGTGAGCAACTCACCCTTCGGGTGGTCGCCCAACTCGCCGACTGCAGCAATTGGGGCGGCAAGCCCGATGAGTGGGCGCGCAAACGTG
Source organism: Actinomycetes bacterium (assembly GCA_031413195.1). GTDB lineage: Bacteria > Actinomycetota > Acidimicrobiia > Acidimicrobiales > Ilumatobacteraceae > WLMZ01. Next base: position 5,072 of record JANOEM010000351.1, on the reverse strand, counting down.
AGATCCTCAAGGGCCACTGCGCCGCAGTCGGGCGCGATGAAGACACGATTCGCAAGACCTGGTCGCCCGAGTTGTTCATTCGTGAGACCGAAGCCGAGATCATCGAAGCGGGGAGCAAGAGCATCAACGGCGAGCCGTTCACGTCGTGGCGCGAGGGAAATCTGGTCGGCACGCCCGAACAGGTCAGCGAGAAGATCGCGGCGTACAGGGCACTCGGTTGCGGCGGCTTCATCCCGTGGTGCTCGGACTACCCGGAAACCATTTCGATGGAACTGTTCGCCACCAAAGTCATGCCGAACTTCCGGTAGCGACGATGGTGCGACGCGCCAGCACGATCACGGTGATGGCTCGCGCCTTGCGCGTTCGCGAACTTCGGCGAATACAGCTCGCTACGGCAGCGTTCTCGTTCAGCGAACACGCGACGTGGCTCGCAATGCTCGTCTATGCCTTTCAACGCGGAGGCGCCCGACAGGTGGGCATCATCGCGGTCGTGCAATTGCTCCCAGGCGTCGTGCTTGCGCCATTCGCTGCATACGCAGGCGACCGCTTCTCGCCCCGTAACGCAGTCGCCATCAGCTACGGACTGCAATCTGCCGCGATGGCGGCCACGGCGATCGCGATGGTCGCGGGTGCGCCACTCGGCGCCTACGTCGCCGGCGCGATCGTGGCGACTTGCTTTACGTTCACGAGACCCGCGATGGGCTCGCTGTTGCCTAGCGTCACGCACGCGCCCGGTGATCTCGTTGCTGCCAATGTGCTGACCGGGTCCATTCAGCAGGTCGGAGTGTTCGTCGGTCCGCTTGTCGCAGGAGCGCTGATGGCGGTGTCGTCACCTGCCGCGGTGTTCGCGGTCGGGGCCGCGGCGACCGCATTCGCCTGCTTCGCCGTGATGGGCATCGATCCCATCGATCCGTTCGCCCGGGTTGTCGATCTCGATGCCCGCGCTGTGGTGGCGGACGCCTTCCGAGGATTCTCGACGCTGAGACACGAAGGTCATCTCCGTGTTCTGGTGCTCCTCGGTGCCACTGCGGGGATCATCAGGGGGATCGGCGACGTGATCTTCGTGACGTTCTCGGAGGACCGACTGAGTGGTGGGGGAGGTCAAGCCGGCCTACTTGCCGCGGCGTACGGACTCGGCGCGATCGCGGGCGCGCTGAGCGTCAGCCGGCTGGTGCGGACCAACCGGGTAGGCGGCCAATTCGTGGTCAGTGGCTGTCTGGCAGGTGCTGGCTTGCTGGCGCTGTCGTGGATCGACATGTTCCCGCCGGCCTTGCCGGCGTTTGCGCTCCTTGGCGCCGGCGAGACCCTGCTCCAGCTCACTTCGACGGTCACGATCCAGCGTCAGGCTCCGCCCGAAGTGCTGGCGCGGGTGTTCGGCATCTTGGAAGGCACCACGATGGCAGCGATCGCCTTCGGCTCCTTGGCCGTGACGGTTCTGGTCGCGTGGACCACGATCGGTACATCGTTCGTGGTTCTTGCGTTGCTGCTGACGTTGACGGTGCTCGCCGCCGTCGCCAGGTTGCGGAGATTTCGCGATGATCGCCCCGTCGTCGACGACGAGCTCGTGCAGCGTTTGCTCGCTGATCCGATCTTCGCGCCATTGCCGGCGCCGACCATCGAGCGGCTGGCGCGCGGCATCGAACCGGTCGATGTCACCGCCGGACAGGTGGTGATTGCCGAGGGTGAATTCGGCGATCGCTACTACATGGCGTCGAACGGCTCGCTACAGGTGACGATCGGTGGCCAGATCGTCGGGTCGCTCGAAGGAGGCGACGGTTTCGGCGAGATCGCCCTGTTGCGCGATGTGCCCCGCGCCGCAACCGTGACGGCACAAACGCCGATGTCGCTGCTCGCGGTGTCCCGCGATGATTTCCTTGAGGCCGTCACGGGTCACGTCCGCAGTCTCGGTGCAGCGACCGCGGCTGCCGACCGCTTCCTCGGGCCACGAGAGTCGTAAGGTGCGACGATGGATCTCGTTCCAGTCGTGGATATTCGTGACCCGGCAGCGACGTCGCTCGCGGATCTCGATCGGGCCTGTCGCGACCACGGCTTCTTCCTGCTCGAGGGACATGAACTGGACGGGCTGATCGAGCAGACATTTCGTGCTGCCCGGCAGTTCTTCGATGCCGATCCTCTCGTGAAGCACAGCGTACGACGCGACGCCGAGGTGCCACTCGGCTACAACGACCGCGAACTGACCAAGCGCCGTCGGGACCACAAGGAGGTGTTCGACTTCGTCGATCCGACGCAAGGTCTGGCAGCTCACTACAACCGTTGGCCTGCTGGGGTCGACGGTTTCCGCGAGGCGATGGACGCGCACTACGACGCGTTCAGCGAATTGGCCTCACGAACGACCGATTTGGTGTTCGCGGCACTCGGCCTGTCTGGCGAGGCCGTCGCGGCGCATCGTGGCGATCGGCGGGTGAGCAACATGCGCCTCAACCACTACACGATCGGGGATCCCGTACCGCTTGCGGAGCGGGTCGGCCTCAACGAACTCGGTGATGTCGCGCTCGGCCATCACACCGATCTCGGTCTGTTGACGTTGCTCATCCAAGACGATGCAGGCGGTTTGCAGGCCGAGTCCGACGAGCACGGCTGGATCGACGTGGACCCCACGCCGGGCACGATCGTTGTCAACCTTGCCGACTGCATGCAGGTCTGGACCAACGACCGCTACCGCGCCGCCGTGCACCGGGTTCTCCCGATGAGCTGGCGTGATCGGGTCAGCATCCCCTACTTCCTCAACCCCGATCGAGATGCGATCATCGCTCCAATCGACGAAGTAACAGCGGGCGCCCCTGCGTACCGCCCGTTCGCGTTTCGGGAGCTCCTCGCCGCGCGAGGGGCCGACAACTATGAAGATGCCGGCAGCGACGACGCTCAGATATCCAACTACCGGCTGAACACGACGGCTTGACTTCGACGGCTTGACTTCGACGGCTTCGCTCATCAGAGGTCCTTCGCAAGCCAGGTGTTCGGGAACGTGACAGCACCGCGGTGTTTGACGTATCGCTCGATGATGTCGTAGCCGAGGCGTTCGAACAACGGTACGGCGAGCAATGATGCGTCGGCCCAGAGTCGGGTGATCCCTCTCGCCCGCGCTTCTGTCTCCACCGCTTCGACGGCGAGAGCGGCCACGCCTCGACCTCCACAGCCGGGGTCGACGTAGAGCAGATCGACTTCACCGCGCCCCTCGCCCACGACGAGCAGATTCGAGAACCCCGCGATGGTCCGGCTCTCGATCACGACGAACACGGCCGTCGTCGAGATGACCCGTTCGAGAACCTCAGGTGAGAACGATGATGCCCAATTCGCGATCTGTTCGGATTCGTAGACGGCTGCCGCCGTGATGTTTATCGCTCCGATCGCGATCGCGGCAAGCGCGGTGGCGTCGCCGATGACCGCTGGCCGGACGATCACGCCGGTGATGCCTCGTCAGACGTAGCTGCGGAAAATGATCTCGGCAACGCACGCCGGCTTCGCGTTGCCTTCGACCTCGAAGGTGAACTCCATCGTCGATTGCACTCCGCCGGCGATGTCGTCGACGGCAAGCAGCTTGACGCCGAGTCGCAGGTTCGAACCAACCAGTACAGGAGACATGAAGCGGATCTTGTTCGCGCCGTAGTTGACACCCATCGAGAAGCCGGTGATCGCAACGACCTTCGGGTACAGCACCGGTCCGAGCGACAGGGTGAGGTAACCGTGGGCAATCGGACCACCGAATGGGCTCTCGCGCTTGGCCCGCTCGGGATCGACGTGGATCCACTGATGGTCGCCGGTTGCGTCGGCGAACAGATTGACCCGTTCTTGGGTGACCTCGATGTAGTCGCTGTAGCCGAGGTGCTCGCCGATGAGCGCCTTCATGCCTTCGATGCCGTCGATCACTTGTGCTGCCATTGTCCAAGTGTTGCATGCGTCGGCTCGCCTCTCGAACATGAGCGGGCGAGACGAGCTGACGGGGTCACAGGGTGGCAGGTACGGTGCCCGCCATGAACGAAGTACTTCGCGCTGCTCGGCGTTTCTTGGATGTGCCCGGAGCATTCGTCGGGATGGCTCGGGATGCAGCAACGATTGGTTGGCGTGCTATGAACGGGCGCATGCCCGACTTCCTTTCGCTGTATGCGCAGTTCCAGCCAGACAAAGCCGCCGTCATCGACGATCGCCCCGACGGTCAGGTGCTCCGGCGGACCTTTGTGGAGCTGAACCAATGCACGAACCGACTTGCCAACACGCTGATCGAACTGGGCGCGCGGCCGGGCGAGACCAAGGTCGTCTGGTGCGGCCAGAATTCGATCGGTCTCGTCACGATGGTCAACGCGGCCCGCAAGCTTGGCGTGACCGCAGTTCCCCTCAACTATCGGCTCAGTGACGACGAGGCTGCGTATGTCACCGATCACTGCGACGCAACCATCGTGTACGTGGATGCCGAGTTCGCCCCGATGTTCGAACGGATCAGAGCCGACATCCCGCAGGTGCAACACATCCTCGTGTTCGACGGAGCCGTGCCGGACGGGATGCTCAGCGCCGATGATCTGATGGCGAGTGCCAGCCCCGACGAACCCGAGATCCCTGCCTCGACCGAGGCCGGGTCGACGATGATCTACACCAGTGGCACGACCGGTAAGCCCAAGGGTGCGCTCCGCAGAGGTACCGCAGGCGCCGAGCAGGCCGCCGCGCTGGTCGCACTGATCGGGTATGGCACCGACGACATCTACGTTCCCACCGGCCCGCTGTATCACTCCGGCCCGGGAGGGTTCATGGGAATCGCGCAGGCCCTCGGCCAGACCGTGGTCCTGCAACGCAAGTTCAACGCGCAGGACTGGCTGAGGTTGATCGACACCTACAAGGTCACGTCGACCTTCAGCGCGCCCACACCGATCCGGATGATCTGTGCGCTTCCAGCAGAGGTCAAGGCCCGCTACGACACCTCGTCGATGAACAAGATGATCGCCAACGCAGCGCCGTGGAGCTTTGCGCTGAAACAGATGTATCTGGCTGACTTCCCGGCTGACTCCCTGTACGAGATCTATGGCAGCACCGAACTGGGCGTCAATTGCGTGCTGCTGCCC
>JANOEM010000350.1:0-4553 GCA_031413195.1 Actinomycetes bacterium | reverse complement strand
AGTGCTTGCCGTCGTCGCCGTGGGCGATCACCTCGCCATCGATGATCACGTCGGTGTCGCCGACGGCCTCAGCGATCTCGGCCAGCCACGGCCACCGATCGGATCGCGACTGTCCGCTGGAACTCGTTGCTTCCACGATGCCGTCCCGAACGCGCGCGATGACACGATGGCCGTCCCACTTCGGCTCGAACATCCACGCCGGGCCATGTGGTAACCGACCACTCGTTGCCTTCATCGGGGCGATCGGCCACTGCACGCAGACAGTCTCGCGGCTCGCTCGTGTTGAATCGACGATCAGCCGGAGTCGGGAATCATCTTCAGCCCTATCTCCAGCCCTCGATCATCTCCAGCCCTCAATCATCTCCAGCCTTCATCATCTCCAGCAAGGTCAGGGTGTTGTTGTCCATCACGACCTCGCCGCCGGCCTCGTACAGCGGGGCGTCGGCGACATCGACATCACCCGTCGACGTGCACAGCACCGTCCGCCAGTGTTGCCCCCACCGAGCCTCGGGCAGGGTGATCGTGATTGGTTCCTGGCCTGCGTTGACGAGCCAGATGAAATTGGTGTCGGTCACCTCTTCGCCCCGTGCACTCTGCTCGATCGATCCGCCGCCGAGAAAGATCGCGACGAACCGCAGATCTCCCTCTGTCCATTGGTCCTCGGTCATCTCATGACCTGCTGCGTCGAACCAGGCGAGGTCCGCCGTGTCCTCGCCGTGAAGAGAGCGGCCCTGGAAGAACTGTCGTCGCCGAAAGGTGGGATGATCGCGTCGAAGAGTGATCAGCGACGTGACGAACGCGAGCAGCTCGCTGTCGATGTCATCCCAGTCGTACCAGGAGACCTCGTTGTCCTGGCAGTAAGCGTTGTTGTTGCCACCCTGGCTCCGGCCCAGTTCGTCACCGCCGAGAATCATCGGGACACCTTGGGAGAGCAACAGGGTGGACAGCAGGTTGCGTTGCTGGCGGGAGCGCAAGATGTTGATGGCCGCGTCATCCGTCGGTCCTTCGACCCCGCAGTTCCAACCACGATTGTGGTTCTCGCCGTCAGCGTTGTCCTCGCCGTTGGCGTCGTTGTGCTTTTCGTTGAAGCTGACCAGGTCGCGCATCGTAAAGCCGTCGTGGGCCGTGACGAAGTTGATGCTCGCGTGGGGCTTTCGGCCGTCTGCTTGGTAAAGGTCGCTCGATCCGGTGATCCGGTACGCGAACTCGCCGAGGCCGTGGGCAGCACCCGCCCAATGGTCACGGATGCAATCGCGGTACTTGCCGTTCCATTCGGCCCACTGCGGGGGAAAGTTGCCGACCTGATACCCGCCTTCACCGACGTCCCAAGGCTCCGCGATCAGCTTCATCCGGCTGATCACGGGGTCCTGCTGAACCAGGTCGAAGAACGCGGACAGCTTGTCCACTTCGTGCAGGCTGCGCGCAAGCGTTGACGCGAGGTCGAACCGGAACCCGTCGACATGCATCTCGGTCGCCCAGTACCGAAGGCTGTCCATCACCAACTGCAGCACGAACGGGTTCTGCATGTTCAACGTGTTGCCGGTGCCCGTGTAATCCATGTAGTACTGCTGGTCGTCGCCGACCAGACGGTAGTAGGCGGCGTTGTCGATGCCTTTGAACGACAGGGTTGGGCCGAGGTGGTTGCCCTCTGCGGTGTGGTTGTAGACGACGTCGAGGATCACCTCGATCCCCGCTTGATGCAGCGTCTTAACCATCTGCTTGAAGTCCTGAACCTGCTGGCCCTGACCATGTCGATGCGAATACTCGTGGTGAGGAGCGAAGTATCCGATCGAGTTGTAGCCCCAGTAGTTGCGCAGGCCTCGCTCGACGAGATGGGCGTCGTGGACGAACTCGTGCACGGGGAGCAACTCCAACGTCGTTACCCCGAGGTTCTTGAGATGGTCGATGAAGGCAGGGTGGGCAATACCGGCGTAGCTGCCGCGCAGATCCTCCTCAATAGCGGGATGCAACATCGTCGCACCCTTGACGTGGGCTTCGTAGATGACGGTCTCAGCCCACGGAAGGAGCAGCGGCTGATCCGTTGCCCAATCGAAGAACGGATTGACGACCAGGCTGCGCGGAGTCGACGGTGCGCTGTCCGAAGTATCGATCACGTCGTGATCATCGAAGTCGTAGCTGAACACCGACTGGTTCCACTCGAAGGTGCCCTCGATCGCACGGGCATACGGGTCGAGCAGCAACTTGGCGGGGTTGCATCGGTGCCCGCTGGCGGGATCCCAGGGTCCGTGAACACGGAACCCGTACTCGGTGTTGGCCGCCATGTCTGGGAAGTACCCGTGCCAGACGGACCCGGATCGCTCTGGGAGACGGACACGATCTTCATTGCCGTCGCGGTCGAAGATGCACAGCTCGACGGCATCGGCAATCTCGGAGAACACCGAGATGTTCGTTCCGACGCCGTCGAACGTGGCGCCAAGAGGCAGGGGGGAGCCTGGCCAGACTCGCATGATCAGGGCCTTCCGTGTGCAAATGGGCAGGGCAGGTCATCTTGGTGGAGGATGTTTTGGGAGAGGGTAGTGCCTGCGATTGCCTGACGAATTTCGATTCAGCGCCTTCGCGTCGCGACGAGTCGCCAGCCGACGAGCAGAAGTCCCAGCGTGGCGGTCGCGACGATGATGAACGCAGAGGCGATGCCGCGGTCGAATGCGAAGCGGCGCAGCAGCAGCCCGACCACGACCGTGCTGAGCCACACAGCGACGCCGGTCGCCGTCGCTGCTGGCTCGGTCCACGCCCGGCTGACCAACCAGCCGACCCCCAGCCCGATCAGGAACGGAGCAGCGACTTCGACCAAGCCGACGAAGATGTTGCCTGTTTCGTCGTGGCTTCGGCGGCCGATTGCCACGAAGGCGAGGACCGAGACGATGTCGAACGCGAGCGCCGTGCGGGCACGGATGCCGGTCATGAATCGTGGAGCGAGAACCCGCCGAGTTTGCCGCGGTAGAACAGCAGCGGCTGTGGATCCGTCTCGGCGTGGCTCATCTCGATCACACGCCCGACCACGAAGAAATGGTCGCCCACCTCGTAGATCACTTCGACGCTGCATTCCATCCACGCGATTGCGTCGTCGAGGATCGGCGAGCCACCGATTCCGACGTGCCAGACGAGATCATCGAAGCAGTCGATGGCGCCCTTCTTCGCGAACTTCCAGCACTCTGCTGCCTGATCGGCGCCGAGAACATTGACGCAGAACCTTCCCGAAGGAGCGATCGCAGCCCAGGTGTCACTGGTGGTCTGGGGCAGGAACCCGACAAGTGGGGGATCGAGCGAGACGGAGGTGAACGAACCGATCGTGAATCCGGCGGGGATGTCTCCGGCCATCCCCGTGATGACGGTGACACCCGTCGGGAAGTGGCCGAGCACCTGTCGGAATCGTGCCGCGTCGAACGAAGGCTCTGACGAGTCGGTTGCGGGGTCTGACATCGATGCCGACTGTAACCGGCAGTCTCGGCGAAGGTGTAGACCAACGCGAGACCGTGCCAGAGTGCACAGGTGGACAATTCCTCGTCGATCGAAGCCAAACGATCCCTGCGCAAGGAGATGCGCCGAGTTCGTGCCGGTCTGATCGATCGCGAGGGTCGGTCCGAATCGATCTCGTCTGCGGTACTCGCGCTCTGCGACCGAGTTGCGATCGAGTCGGATCCTGATCGAGCACCGAAGCTGTTGGTGTTGGGGTTCGTTGGTATCGGCACGGAGCCGGACACTTCCTGGCTCCTGGATGCCCTCGTCGCCCACGGACATGTTGTCGCGCTGCCCCGTGTCGAGGGGGAACGCATCGTTGCCGTTTCGCTCCATCCCGACGCAGAGATGACGGTCGGCGACTACGGGATCCCTGCTCCGTCGGGCGCGGCCATCGATGCGGCCCTGATCGATGTTGTGCTCGTGCCCGGTCTCGCGTTCACCATCGACGGTCGGCGACTGGGCCAAGGCGGTGGCTACTACGACAGGTTCCTGCCACTGCTTCGGGATGACTGCGTCACCTGTGGGGTCTGCTTCAGTGAGCAGATCGTCGTCGACGTACCGAGCGAACCGCATGATCGAACGCTGTCGACGGTGATCACCGATTCGTCCACGATCGGCGATGTGGCAAGGTGACCGGGATGCCGCCACCGTTCACGCTCGATCACGCTCGATCAGCTCGATGAAGCCAGCCGATTGGTCGGGCGCTTCGTGCCGACCACCCCCCAGTTCGCGTGGCCGCTCCTCGCCCAGGAAATGGGCACAGAGGTGTGGGTGAAGCACGAGAACCACACGCCAACCGGCGCCTTCAAGGTGCGCGGCGGCCTTGTCTACACCGATCGGTTCGTGAACGAGTCACCACCAGGCCGTGGCCTGATCAGCGCGACACGAGGCAACCACGGGCAGAGCCTTGCCTTTGCTGGCCGAGCCTTCGGTGTTGCTGTCTCGATTGTCGTGCCGCGTGGGAACAGCGCTGACAAGAACTCGGCGATGCGTGCATTCGGGGCGACGCTGATCGAGCACGGACGTGATTTCCAGGAAGCCCGCGAGCACGCTGCTGAACTTGCCGATCGGGA
>JANOEM010000349.1:0-27270 GCA_031413195.1 Actinomycetes bacterium | reverse complement strand
CCAAGCAGTACCTCACGTATGTCAACAGCGGCCCCTTCCAGCCGGCGATAGCGGTCGGTCTGCGGCTGCCTGATCAGTACTTCGTGGACATCGCAGCCGATCTGCAGGCCAAGCGTGATCGGTTGTGCGGCGGACTCGTCGAAGCCGGGTTCGAGGTGTTCCACCCCGAAGCCACCTACTTCGTCACCGTCGACATCCGCCCGTTGCGCGCCGACGGCGACGGCTATGCCTTCTGCCGAGAACTGCCGCACTCCTGCGGCGTGGTCGCGATCCCCAACGAGGTTTTCTACACCGACCCGCGCCGCGGCCGCCATCTCGTGCGTTTCGCGTTCAGTAAGCGGTTCGAGATCCTCGACGAAGCAGTTTTGCGGCTGAAGCGACTCACCCGATGAGCGACGGTTCCTTGGTACGGGTTGCTGCGCTGCAGCACGACATCGTGTGGGGTGACCGCGACGCCAACTTCGAGCACCTCGCCCCGATGATCTCCGCTGCGGCAGCGGCCGGGGCGCGGCTTGCCTTGCTGACCGAGACCTTCAGCACCGGCTTCGTCACCGATCGTCCGATCGGCGAGCCAGAGGGCGGTCCGTCATCGCAGTTCATCGTTGATCAGGCCGCTGCGAACGGCGTGTGGGTCGGCGGCACATGTCCCGAGATTCCGGGCGACGCAGCCGCCGATGACCAACGTCCGTTCAACAGCTTTGTGCTCGCCGGACCGAACGGCCAGGTTCATCGTTACCGCAAGATCCACCCGTTCACGTTCGGTGGCGAAGACAAGCATTTTCGGGCAGGGGGCGAACTGATCACGGTCGAGATCGAGGGTCTCCGGGTCAGCCCGCTCGTCTGCTACGACCTGCGTTTCGCCGACGAGTTCTGGCAACTCGCGCAACAGACCGATCTGTTCTTGGTGCCGGCGAACTGGCCCGAAGTCAGGCGTTTGCACTGGCAATCGCTGTTGCAGGCTCGCGCGATCGAAAACCAGGCCTACGTCATTGGCTGCAACCGGGTCGGGCGGGGCGGGGGACTCGCGTACTGCGGCGACAGCCGCATCGTCGACCCGCTCGGCGAACTGCTTGCAACTGCTGCCCGGACCGAGAGCATCTTGCTCGCCGACATCAGCGCCGAGCACGTTGCGGCCACACGCGACCGGTTCCCGTTCTTGAGCGACCGTCGGACTCACTGACGGCGGAACGCGTCCAGCGCCGCCGCCGCCTCGTCTGCGGCCCTGCGTCGGGCTTCAAGCACGGCGCTGCGTTCGCCGAGCCGACCCTGCGCCTCGGCCACCTGCGTCTCGGCTTCCGCAACCCCACGTACGGCCCGTTCGACTTGTGTCAACGCGTCGCGTACGTGCCGTTCCAACTGGATCCTGCGGGCCCGTTCGGCCGGACTCGGGCCGATCTGCGGAGGAGGCATCACCCTCGCGACGGGCTTCGGGTCGGCACGTCGAGCGGCCCGTTTGTGAGCGGGAGCGCCCGACACATCAGGAGCACCGGGAAAGATGTCGTCGATGTCGGTCATCACCCCGGCACTGAGGATCCCGGCACGCAGAGCCTCGACCGAACGGCTCGCAGTAATGGTGCGCAGCAGCAACAGGATCTCGTCACGTTGACCCTCGCCGCTCGCGCCGTTCGCGCGGTTCAACAACGCGACAGCTGCGTCGACGACCGACGAGGTAGCCGCGCGCAACTCCGCCGTCGCCGCGCGCAGCCCGCTGGATTGCCCCTCGATCGCCGCAACCTGGGCAGCGGTCGCAACGCTGATCGCCTCGATCAGCCGGTCGATCAGCTCAGGCTGCTCGCGAGCCAGCAGGTTGAGCGCGTGCTCGGCCAACTTCGGTCGCCGCAGACTGGCGACGACCTGCGCGTCGTCTGGCCTGCCGTCTGCCTTGAGCCGGCGAGCCACCCGGTTTCGTTCGCCGACGAACTCAGCCGGCGGTAGTGCATAGAGCGCGGCCACGAACCCGGTGACCGGCTCGATGACCGGGCCTGTGACCGGCCCGGTCACAGGCGCAAGTCCTTCGCAAGCATGCTGACGAGCACGCCGTAGTTGGTCTCCTGCTGGCCGACTTCGACGAATCCGAGACGTTCGTGGAACCGCAACGATCCGTCGTTACGCGGTCGCAGGTTGACCTCGCAGAACAGCCACGGTGCTCCAATGATCCGTCCCTCGACCTCGGCGTACAGCGCCGCTCCGATGCCGAGGCTTCGCGACTTCGGTGAGACGACGATCCGGTCGAGATAGACGAAGTCGTCGTACCTCTCGCCGAACCATCGATAGTTGACGCTGTGGTAGTCGGCGCCAGGGGCGAAGTTGACGCAGAAGCCGACGATCTCGTCTTCGTGTTCGGCGACGAGCGAAAGTATCGACATCTCGACCAAGCGTTGCATCGCCTGTTGATCAGCTTCGCTGACCGCCGGTATGGAGCCGTTGTTCAACTCGACACATGCGGCGAGATCGGTCTGTTGCAAGAGGCGGATGTCCATCGACGCCGACACTAGACCGATTGGTGCGATGATCAGTCGAGGCGATCCTGCCGGTTCAGCCTGTCGACGTCAGCGCGATCCTGCGGCCGGTCGGCAGCCACCTTGTTGCGGACGAGGTCAACACGGCCAATCACCGGGAGTGACATGCCGTCCATATCGACAGACAGACGACGCGACCACGCATCATCGAATTCGACTCCGTCGATGCTTGTCAGGATGTCGATCCGGTACGGCGGATATCCGAGCTGCACGATGGAATCCGGATGATCGAAGTCGGTGACCTCCAGCCCCAATGATCCGAATCCGAAAGCTGTCAGCGCTGCGAGAACACGCTCGGCATTGTCGCCGCCGACCCACACCCAAGCGTCCAGATCACCAGTCGCACGAGGCAATCCGTGCGCCGCAAGCGCGTAGCCGCCAACCACGAGGTATCGAACCTCATGAGCGTTGAACGACTCGACAAACTCTCTGAAGTCGGGGTCCAGTTGCATAGTCGCCACCTCCGAAAACTCTCCGCCGAAGCACCTCGACCGAAGCAATCCGCTCGGCTGTCGGGCGGGACAACCAGAAGTCCATATCGTCGTCGGGCTCATCCGAATTTGGACGAGCAACGACCAGGGCCATCGCTCCCCCGCGACGATTGATCTGCGCGCCCATGGCGCCAGGTTACTCCGCTCTCAGAGTGCGAGGTAGAAGGTGAGCAGATCGCTGGTAACCGGAGGGAACAACGCCTCGATCAGGTCGCGCTGGCGGCCGAGCAGCACATCGCCGTGGCCTGCTTCGAGCCCTGCTGCTCCGAGCGGCCCGAGGATGAGGGGAGCGAGCACATCGGGCGGTACGCCCGAACCCCCCTTCGAGATCGGTGCTTGCTCGGGACCTCCGGCCACAACGGTCGACATCGAGTCCTCGTCGATCGAGAACCGCACGTGACTGCGCCACGTCGACAGGAGCACCTCGTGGTGGCCGCCGATTCCTGCTGACCGAAAGCGCTCCAGCAGCACGGGACGCAGATGGTCGAGCAGCGGTGCCAGGGCAGGGACTCGGGCGTAGAACCACTCCCGGGCACGATCAGGTGCTTCCGGCTCAGCGGCGATCTCGGCCAATGTAGCGTCGAGGTCAGACGCTGGCCGTTCCAGAACGGCCACGTCACCCTCCCGGGTGGCAGCGGAGATCAACATGCGGATGCCGTCGGCCCGACCGGCCACCTCGCCGAGCACGACTCCGTCATCCGGCGGCGTCTGGCGGGCGGTCGCAACGACTGTGCCGTCGTGTTCGGCCACGAGTTGGGTGGACCCTGACCGCTGCACGAGCCACCGCCAGCAGCCGGCAGAGTGCGGCATGCGGATGTCGGCCGTGGCCTGCGCCGCCGTCTGCAGCGCGGCCATCGCGGGGATGTCATCCAGTCTCGCTGCGCGGACCCTGATGGAGGGATCGGCGGGGGCGGTGGTGGCGGTGTGTACGTTCCACGGCAGGGGAATCGGCATCGTGTACGAGTACCCGAACTGGCGATAGAAGAACGGGATCCCGATCATCACCTGGAGCACGTCGCCGCGATCGGCCGATCGGCGATGGGCTTCGTCCATGAGGGCCCGCACGAGTCCACGCCCCTCGTACGAAGGGTCGGTGGCCACCATCTCGACCTGGCCGGTCGGTACCGCCACCTCGCCGACGAAGACCAACTCACGGAGCAGGGTCGCCGTTGACACGACACGATCACCGTCGACAACCACCATCACTGAATCGAGGCCTTCCTCGGCGTCGTATACGACGAGGCGCAGGTCCTCGGCATCGGCCTCGTCGCCGCGTTCTGTGAGGAGCGCACAAATCTGCTCGAGGTCGCCCTCGACGGCGGTGCGCAGCGTGAGTTTGTCAGTTCTGCCCATCCACCCGAAGGTAACGGGGAAGGGAGCTGGATGTTCGGTTCTCTAGGATGCGAGTAATGGCACGCCTCGAAAAACTCGATCTCTCAGAACGGCTCACCACACGGGACTACGAACGACGGGTGCACGAGGCGCAACGGCGACTGCTGCACCTCCGTCTGCATCTCGGTGGCCAGATGGGCAGCGGCAACCTCGGGCCCGCGCTGTTGATCGTCGTCGAGGGTCCGGATGCAGCCGGCAAAGGCGGAGCGATCCGTCAGATGGTCGCTCCGCTCGACCCGCGGCACTACCGCGTGTCCACATTCGCGGCGCCGACAGTGGACGAGAAGCGGCATCACTTCCTGTGGCGTTTCTACCGCGAACTTCCCGGTCTGGGGGGCATGTCGGTCTTCGATCGCAGTTGGTACGGTCGGGTCCTGGTCGAACGACTCGAGGGCTATGCAACGAACGAGCAATGGGGACGGGCCTACGAGGAGATCACCCAGTTCGAGAGCACGCTCGTTCGCGAGGGAACGATCCTGGTCAAGCTGTGGCTCCAGATCTCAGACGAGGAGCAGCTCCGACGGTTCGAAGCGCGCCAAGCCGACCCGTTGAAGCGGTGGAAGCTCACAGCAGAGGACTGGCGCAATCGTGAGCGAAACCGCGAGTACGAGCAGGCTGCCGAGGACATGTTCGAACGCACCGATCACCGCCTCGCGCCGTGGGATGTGATCCCCGCCGAACACAAGAAGCTTGCCCGCGTCGCGTCGTTGGAGGCACTGATCCATCGGATCGAGAAGGCGATGCCTCACTTCGGGATGGTCGTGCCAAGCCCGGACGAACTGGAACAGTGACGCAAGATCACGGCCCTGGCGACGGTGCGCTGATCCGCGCGGTCGGGCTGCGCAAGCAGTTCGGCGACTTCACGGCGGTCGACAGCATCGACTTCGCCGTTTCGCCCGGCGAGTTCTTCGGCTTCCTTGGTCCGAATGGCGCCGGTAAGTCGAGCACGATGCGGATGATCGGCTGCACCTCGCCGATCAGCGGCGGCACGCTTCGCATTTTCGGTCTCGATCCCACCACCCACGGCAGTGAGATCCGTCGCCGGTTGGGTGTGGTCCCGCAACTCGACACGCTCGACGCGGAGCTGACGGTCGAGGAGAACCTGATCATCTATGGCCGCTACTTCGACCTGTCCCGCGCCGAGGCACGTCGCCGCGCTGGCGAGTTACTCGAGTTCGTCCAGTTGTCGGATCGCGCGAAGAGCCTTGTCGAACCGCTCAGCGGCGGAATGAAAAGGCGACTCACGATCGCCCGATCGTTGATCAACCAACCTGAGCTGTTGCTGCTCGACGAACCGACCACCGGTCTCGACCCGCAGGCGCGCCACATCCTGTGGGATCGGCTCTACCGACTCAAGCAGGACGGCGTCACCCTCGTGCTGACCACCCACTACATGGACGAGGCGGAGCAACTGTGCGATCGACTCGTTGTGATGGATGGCGGGCGGATCGTCGCCGAAGGCTCGCCCCGGCAGTTGATCGATCACCACGCGACGCGTGAGGTCCTGGAACTGCGCTTCGCGGCGGGCACGAATCCTGCCAACGAGCATCACGCGATCGGCATCGGCGAGCGCCACGAGGTGTTGCCCGATCGGATCCTGGTCTACGTCCACAACGGGGATGAAGCGTTGGCGAAGGTACTAGCCAACGGTGCCCAGATCGAGAGTGCGCTCGTGCGCCGGAGCACCCTGGAGGATGTGTTCCTCCACCTCACCGGGCGCACGCTGATCGAATGACGACCCCGCCCTCGGTCCGGATCGTGGAACGGAACATCCTGATGTTCCGGCGCATGTGGTGGAGCAGCCTCGTCAACTCATTGCTGCAACCAATGCTGTATCTGCTCGCAATGGGCCTTGGCGTCGGCGCCCTGATCAACAGCAATGAAGGCAGCACCGATGCACTTGGCGGGTTGAGCTACATCGTGTTTGTGGCACCCGGTTTTCTCGTCACGACGACGATGATGGTCGCTTCGGTGGAGAGCCTGTGGCCGGTCCTCGAAGGGGTCGTGTGGGGCCGCCAGTACGAGGCGATGGCGGCAACACCCCTGCGGGCCGGCGACATTGCGGTCGCCCATGCCTTGTGGATGATCGTGCGTACGGGCGTCGCCGCGGCCACGGTCGCGCTCGCTATGGCTCTGTTCCCGAGCATCCGTTCGTGGGGTCTGATCCCGGCCGTACCGGTCGCGATACTGGCCGGCGTCGCGTTCGGCATGCCTTTCGCGGCATGGGCGATCACACGCACTCGAGACATCAGCTTCCCCGTGATCCAGAGATTCGTGATCGTGCCCCTGTTCCTGTTCGGCGGCGCATTCTTCCCGGTCTCCCAACTCCCTGCTGCACTTCGACTTATCGCCTACTTCACGCCGCTGTGGCACGGCGTCGAACTGTGCCGCTCGCTGGTGTCGGGGACGCCGATGTCGGGCCTGGCCGCGCTCGGTCACGTCACCTATCTGCTCGCGTGGGGACTGATCGGCGGCGTCTTGATGGCCCGCTATGCGAAGCGACGACTGTTCGCATGACGGCCACGGAACCCGAGACCGGGAACCGAGCGGCCGCGATGGCGGGGCGCCCGTTCCTGTTGCTGCGCATCGTGCCGCCAGTGGTACTGCGTGCTCGCCGCCCGCAACGCATGGTCGAGCGCACCGTGATGTGTTACCGCAACACGTGGCCGATCCTGCTCTCGGGCTTTTTCGAGCCGCTGTTCTATCTGTTGTCGATCCGCGTCGGCCTTGGCGCTCTGGTCGGCGACCTCGAAGTCGACGGCGTGACGTTGTCGTATGCCGAGTTCGTCGCACCCGCGTTGATGGCCGCCAGTGCAATGAACGGCGCGGTGTACGACAGCACGATGAACGTCTTCTTCAAGCTGAAGCACCAGCGGGTGTATGACGCCGTGCTTGCGACGCCCATGTCGATCGGCGATGTAGCGCTTGGCGAGATCGTGTGGGCCCTGCTGCGCGGCGCGTTGTACTCCACTGCATTCCTCGTCACGATGATCGTGTTCGGTCTCGCGAACTCATGGTGGATGTTGCTGTCCATTCCGATTTGCCTGCTGCTCGGTTTCGCGTTCGCGTCGGTCGGGATGGCCGGCACCACCTACATGCGGGGTTGGACCGACTTCGAATGGGTCACCACGATCATGATGCCGCTGTTCCTCTTCTCTGCCACCTTCTACCCGGTCAGCGAATACGGACGCTGGGGTTGGGTCGTGCAAGTGTCGCCGCTCTATCACGGCGTTGCTCTGATTCGCAGCGCCAATGCCGGTGTCGTTTCGTGGGGAAGTGCCGGACACGTGGCCTTTCTCCTTACGATGTCGTTCGCTGGTTTGTGGGTGGTCTCGCGCCGCCTGCAGGTCCTGCTCCTCAAATGACGCACGATGACCCGCACGATGACCCTTCGATGAACGCCCCATGACCAGCTCGCCCTCCCCCTTCGACACCGTGATCTTCGATCTGGACGGCACCGTTTCGGACTCGGCGCCCGGCATCCTTGCGTCGCTTGATCATGCGTTCAACGAGACGGGGTACCCTCAGCCGCCCGATCTGCGGCGCTTCATCGGCCCGCCGTTCGAGACGGCCTTCCGGTCCGAGGGCTTTTCTCCGGAAGAGATCACGATCTTGATGAAGTCGTATCGCGCGCACTACTGGGACATCGGCGCATTCGTGAACACCGTCTACCCCGGCATCGAGGCATTGATCGACGGCCTGATCGGCGAAGGCTTCCGGATCGCGATCGGCACGTCGAAACCCGAACCGACAGCTCGGCGGATCATCGAGCACTTCGGTCTGACCGATCGCTTCGATGTCATCGGGGGAGCATCGTTCGACATGTCGCGGGCCACCAAGAGCGCAGTGCTCAGCTACGTGCTCGAACAACTCGGGCCGTCGAGACCGGTGATGGTCGGCGATCGATATCACGATGTCGAAGGCGCTGCCGAGCACAGGATCGACTGTGTCGGAGTCAGGTGGGGCTACGCCGTCACGCCGGACGAACTGGAAAAGGCTGGAGCGCGCTGGATCGTGGAACACCCCTTGGAGATCTCCGACATCGTTCGTGGCCAGGTGATGTTGTGAGCATCGAAAGCGAAGCGACCCGTCGCCGAACCTTCGCGATCATCAGCCATCCCGACGCCGGCAAGACCACGCTCACCGAGAAGTTCCTGCTCTATGCAGGCGCCGTGGTCGAGGCGGGTTCGGTCAAGGGCAAGGGCGGCCAGCGTGCAGCGACGAGCGACTGGATGGAGCTCGAACAGAAGCGGGGCATCTCGATCACCTCGGCCGTCATGCAGTTCGAGTACCGCGGGTGCGCGATCAACCTGCTCGATACGCCGGGCCACCGTGATTTCAGCGAAGACACCTACCGGGTGCTTGCGGCCGTCGACGCAGTGGTCATGGTGCTCGACTCGGCCAAAGGAATCGAACCGCAGACGCTGAAACTGTTCGAGGTCTGCCGGGCGCGCAACCTGCCGGTGTTGACCTTTCTCAACAAGTTCGATCGACCGGTGCTCGATCCGCTCGAACTGCTCGACGAGATCGAGTCCAAGATCAACCTCCGTCCGACTCCTGTCACGTGGCCGGTCGGCGACGCCGAGGACTTCCGCGGTGTCATCGACCGTCGGCGCAACGTGTTCATCCGCTTCACCCGCACGGCCCGTGGCAGCACCATTGCGCCGGAGGAGGAGATGTCGTTCGAATTGGCGGCCGCGCAGGAGGGCACTCTGTGGCAGAAGGCGATGGACAGCAGCGGGTTACTCGATGCGATCGGCGCGGATCTCGACATGGAGTCGTTCCTTGCTGGTCAGTCGACCCCGGTGTTCGTCGGCTCGGCGTTGTCCGCGTTCGGTGTGCGTGCGCTGCTCGACGCTGTTGTCGATCTCGTTCCGGCCCCGCCGCCGCGGCCCGACATCAACGGCGTTCCTCGACCCCTCGCCGCGCCATGTTCGGCGTTCGTGTTCAAGGTGCAGGCCAACATGGATCGTTCGCACCGCGACCGCATCGCGTTCGTCCGGATCTGTAGCGGTCGCTTCGACCGCGGTATGACGATGACGGTCGCCCGAACCGGAAAGCCGTTCGCGACCAAGTATGCGTCCACCGTGTTCGGCGCCGAACGCAGCACGATCGACGAGGCCTTTCCCGGTGATGTCGTCGGGTTGGTCAACGCCACCGGTCTCCAGCTCGGTGACACGCTGTACGAGGACATCCCGGTCACCTTTCCCGGTATCCCCCGCTTCGCTCCGGAACTCTTCACGAACGCTCGGCCCCGTGACACGAGCCGGGTCAAGCAGTTCCGCCGTGGCATCGAGGTACTCGAAGAAGAGGGAGTCGTTCAGGTGCTGCGTGACCCGACGATGGGCGACGCAGCCTTGGTGTTGGCTGCAGTCGGGCAACTGCAGTTCGAGGTCTTCGCGCATCGTCTCGACAGCGAGTTCAACGCTCCGGTCGAGCTCACCGGGTCCCCGTATCAGGCCATTCGCGGCACCGACGAGGTCAGCGCCGAACGCTTGCGTCAGATCGGCGGGATCAGGATCCTCAATCGTGCCGATGGCTCGATGGTCGCACTGTTCGAGAACATTTACCGGCTGCAGCGCCTGTTGACCGACGAACCGAAACTGACCCTCACGTCACTGTCCATCGACTGACGCCTCCGTCGCTCTCTCCTCCATAGCCCCCCGACCGCGCTGTCATCACAAGCGGCCTTGGGCCGACAATTGCCGCCAGCGCAGGCTTCAGCGTGACTCGGGCTCGAGGTGGCGAAGGGCGACACCGGTGTAGATGGCCATACCGGTGACCATGGCCTGCTCGTCGAAGGTGACCCGGTTGCTGTGATTGGGTGCCGCTGTTGCGGGGTTCTTGTCGAGTGGTGTGCCACCCAGGAACATCATCGAGCCAGGGACCGCCTCGAGGACGTAGCTGAAGTCTTCGGCCCCCATCACCGGGTGGGGCAACTGGATCACCCGCTTGGCGCCGACCACCTCCCCTGCGACCTCGGATGCGAACGCGGCGAACCCGTTGTGGTTGGACGTCACCGGGTATCCGTGGGTCAGTTGGACCGTCACGCTCGCATCGTGGGCAGCGGCAATTCCCTCGGCGACCCGTTGGATCCCCGCGTGGACCTTGGCCCGTGTGCGCTCGCTGACAGCTCGGATGGTGCCCTCGATCTGGGCGTTCTCGGGGATGACGTTGTTGGTGGTGCCGGCCGAGATGCGGCCGACGGTGATGATCGACGGGTCGAAAACGTCGATGCTGCGCGTGACCATCATCTGCATTGCCTGGACGATCTCGCACGCGATCGGGATGGGATCCAATGCTTGGTGGGGCTGGCTGGCGTGTCCTCCGCGACCGTGCACGGTGATCAGGAGATGATCGCTGGACGCCATGATCGTGCCACCGCGGGTACTGACCATCCCGACCGGCATCAGCGATGTGATGTGCAATGCGAATGCGCCGGTCACCGGCGAAGGGGTGCCGTCGGCGAGCGGAGCCACGTCGAGTAAGCCTTCGTCGAGCATGTACCGAGCGCCATGATGGCCTTCCTCACCGGGCTGGAACATGAACAGCACCCGTCCGGCGAAGTCGTCGCGGTGGCCGGCCAGCATCTTCGCTGCGCCAACCAACATTGCTGTGTGGGTGTCGTGCCCACACGCGTGCATCGTGTTCGTCACCCGCGATTGGAACTCGAGATCGGTGTCCTCGGGCATCGGCAGTGCATCCATGTCGCCGCGCAGCAGGATCGTCCGCCCAGGCTTGTTGCCGGTCAACATCGCTGCGATTCCCGAGGTCGTGTCATGCAAGCTGATGTCCAGCGGCAGCCCCTCCAGCGCTGCGAGCACCGAGTCGCGGGTGATCGGCAAGTCGTTGCCGGTCTCTGGCCATTCGTGCAACTTGCGGCGGAGCGCGATCGCTCCGGTCAGCTGGTCGTTGGCTTCATCGATCAATGTCGAAAGGCCGCCGCCTTCGACGTGTGCGCCAGGAACGGGGTCAGTCATGGTCGGATGTTAATGCTGCTGCGCCAGTTGCCGAGGACGGCGCGCGCTCGATCGATGGGATCCGGGTATTCGACCATCAGTGTCCGGGATCGGAGCTCGAACGACAGTGGAACATCGGGCACCGCGTCGAGCAAACCGGGCCGATCGTAGTCGTGCCGCGCGTGCCTACGATGACGACGTGGTGGATGATCCAGGTGACGAACTCGTCGACATCGTGGACGAGTTCGACGACGTGATCGAAGTGGTCACGCGCCGAGAGATGCGGGCCGGGGTTCTGCGCCACCGCGCGGTCTACATCGCTGTCCAGGGCCGCGACGGTCGGCTGCTGGTCCATCAACGAAGCTTTGCCAAGGACGTGCGGCCGGGTGCGTGGGACATCGCTGTCGGCGGTGTCGTCGGCTCCGGCGAGAGTTATGAATCGGCCGCGCTTCGCGAGCTTGCAGAGGAGATCGGCGTCACCGGGGTCACGCCAACACCGATCGGTGGTGGAACCTTCGGTGATCACTCCTTCGAGCTGATCGGTCGGTGCTATCACCTCGTGCACGACGGCCCGTTCGTGTTCGCGGACGGCGAGGTGATCCAGGCTCGCTGGGTCGATGCGAGGCAGCTCGAGGTGTTGCTCCGCGACGAGGACGTGGTCAGCGACAGCGTTGCCCTGTTGCTCGGCCATCTCGAGTTTTCCGTTTCCGCCGGCCTGGAGCACTCAGAGCAGAGCGCCTCGAACGCGGCGCCCCGACGAAACGAGGAACACGATGACGATGTACGGCGCAAACCCGGAACAACTGGCTGAGCTCGGCAACACGCTCAAGCGTCAGATGGCGCCGATCGACACGCTCATGGCGACTGTCAACGGAGCGCTTGCCGCCACCACCTGGCAGGGTCCGGCCAAGGAGAGGTTCCATGACGATTGGAACGGGACATTCCGCAAGGCTCTCGACGGGATGAAGACGGCATTGGACGCCGCCGGCAGCGATTGCATCCGGCGATCCCAGGACCTCGCGATGGTGATGGGCACCGGCCGCTGAATCTGATTCGCGCCGATCCGGCGTAGATTCTCGGGGTGCTGCAACTCGAGTTCACCGTCGAACCTTTTGTCGAAGGACACCCCGGACCACACGTGACGGCAGCCGTCGCGGCAGTCGAAGCCGCTGGTGGGGTGGTTGAATTCGGACCGTTCGGGTCGGTGTGCAGCGCTTCTGCTGCTGCAATGCCCGACGTCATCGCCGAGCTCGTCCGGGTTGCCTTCGCGAATGGTGCCTCCCACGTGACTATGCACGTCGCCGGTCGCCTCGCAGATCGAGTCGGAGATGTGGCCGAATGACACTCCCTCGTCACCCCCTCGTCCTTGCCGTTCGTCCGATCGCCGAAGCCCTCGGGGCAACGTTGGTGCCGGTCAGTGAACGCGAGGCCAGCGACATCCCGTTGATGTGGGAGGGCGCAGTCATCGCAGTCGTTCGTCCGGCACCGCTGCACGGCGCGCTGGACCGCTTGATCGAATCCGTCGAGCGCCAGTTCGGCAACCGCCTGGCCGAGCTCACCCGAGAGGACAAGCAGCGCGCGATCCGAATCCTCGACGAGCGCGGGGCCTTCACGTTGCGTCGCGCCGTCGAAGACGTCAGCGATTCGATGGGCGTCTCGCGCATCACTGTCTACAACTACCTCAATGCGATACACCGATAGACCCGCACGACCGATGAAGTGTACGCACCGCCTGTTCATCGATCGGTTCACGGCGGCTGATGCCGAAGCAATCGTCGCGATCCGCGACGACCCAGCTCTGATCAGGTTTCAAGGATGGAAACTGCCGTACACGATCGAGGATGCACATCGCCTGATTACGGGCGCAACCCGCGACCCGATCATCGCAGGCAGCCAACTCGCGATCCGCCTGCACGACGGCACGCTGGTTGGCGACCTGATGGTGCGCGTGACCGAAGTCGCGCACACGCTGGAACTCGGCATCACGATCGGTACCCGGTTTCAGGGTCGGGGCTATGCCACCGAGGCTGTCGCAGGCATCGTCGAGTACCTGTTCGAGTTTGCCGAGGTCCGCAAACTGATGGCCTTCGTCGCAACCGGCAACACCCCGAGCCTGCGTATCTTCGATCGCCTCGCATTCCGGCGCGAAGGGCTGATCCGCGAGTCGTATCGCCTGAACAGTGGCGATGTGATCGACGAAGTGTTGTTCGGACTGACCCGAACCGATTGGTCGCGGCCCGCACATTCGTTCGAGGTCATCGCATTCGACGCGGATGACACGTTGTGGAAGAGCGAGGACAGCTTCTTCGCTGCCGAGAAGCTGTTCGTCGAACTCGTCTCGCCGTACGTGGCCGTCGGCATCGACGTCAAGGCGGCTTTGACGGCCGTCGAGCGGAAGAACCTGCATGCCTTCGGTTACGGCGTCAAGGCCTTCGGACTGTCGATGGTCGAATGCGCGACCTCACTGGGTTCAGACTCTGACGTCGGCGACATCCCGCCTTCGGTTGTCGGGCAACTGATCGAGATGACCCGGTCGATGCTGGCCGAGCCGGTGCACCTGTTGGCGCACGTCGCGACGGTGTTGGAACGAGTCGGCGCCGCTCATCGGCTGGTCTTGATCACCAAGGGCGATCTCATCCACCAGAGTGCCAAGATCGAAGCCAGCGGCCTGGCTCACCATTTCGAACAGATCGAGATCGTGATGGAGAAAGATGCCGCGACCTACTCGCGCATCATCGAGCAGATCGGAGTGCCCGTCAATCGATTCTGCATGGTCGGCAACTCGGTCAAGAGCGACATCTTGCCGGTTCTGGCAATCGGGGCCAGCGCCGTGCACGTGCCCTATCCGCTGCTGTGGGACCTCGAGCACCCACCGCTCGACCACGGCAATACGTTCGCCGAGTTGGAGTCGATCAACGACCTTCCGAACTGGCTCGCGTCACTCAAGGTGTCCACCACTGCTCCAGGCGGGTGATCGCTCCAGCCTCGACGGTGATCAGGTAGCCGAATCCGCTGTACACGTAGTCGATCGGGGCCCCGGCCGACGGGACTCCGCCGATGAGCAGTTCGTACAATTCGGCACCCGAGACGCGGTAGCTCTGCTGTGTTGCAGCATCTACGACCGAGATGAACTGTCCGCCGAGGCTGACCTCGACAGTCGCAGTCGGATTCGTCTCGACCCCGTAGTCGTTGACGCACGCATCCTCGTCGGTCACGCCGAAGTGACCGATGCAGGCTGCCCCCGTGAACAACTGGACGAGCTCGAAACCCACCGAGGTTCCCCCCGCAACGGGGGCGCCGCTCTCTGTGACGGATCCGTAGTAGAGCCCGTCGGCCTGCATCTTGGTGACCGACACGGGCGCCGTTGCTGCGGGTACGACGGGCGAACTCACCGGCGAGTACTCGCTGGCGGCCGCGGCAGTCGTCGACGGTCCAACGGGATCGGTCGTGTTCGGTCGATCAGTTGAAGGCGCCGCTGTTGGATCGGTGGTTTGGCTGACGACGGAGGAGGTGGTGACCGGTTCAGTCCTGCGTGTTTCGGTAGTCGTGCTGCTGCTGCTGCTGGTGGCTGGACTCGACGGCGATGGTGATGTCGGCGATGGTGCAGCGGTAGACGTCGTTGCGGTCGCGGGCGTACTGGAATCGGCCGCACTGGTCGATGGGTCACTGCCACATCCGGCGAGCGTCACGGCAATGGAGCAGCCCAGGGCCGTGACCAGTTTCTTCATGCGGGCCAATATAGGTGTGCGCCGTCAGAGCCGGCGGAGATTGACCGCGGTCACTCGGTGGTCTGGTCCTTTGCGAAGCACGAGCGATGCTCGTTCTCTGGTCGGTGCGATGTTCTCGCTCAAGTTCCGTCCATTGATCTCGCGCCAGATGAACCGGGCCGTCTCAACCGCCTGGTCATGGGTGAGGTGGGCGTAGTGCTGGAAGAAGCTGTTCGGGTCTTGGAACACCGTCGCGCACAGCGCGAGGAACCGATCGATGTACCACTGCTCGATGTCGTCTTCGTCTGCGTCGATGTAGATGCTGAAATCGAAGTAGTCGCTGACGAACTCGTTCGACTCGCTGCCGACCTGCAAGACGTTGAGCCCTTCGACGATCAAGATGTCGGGCTGAGTGATGGTGGCCCTTTCACCCTCGATGATGTCGTAGACCACGTGGCTGTAGACGGGTGCGCTGACCTCGGGCGCGCCGCTCTTGATCTCTCGCAAGAACTCGAGCAGGCGTTTGGTGTCGTAGCTCTCCGGAAACCCCTTGCGGTTCATGATGCCGCGGTGTTCGAGGACCCGGTTGGGGTACAGGAATCCGTCAGTGGTGATCAGGCCGACCTTGGGATGGTCGGGCCAACGCGCTAACAGGGCTTGCAGGATTCGGGCGAATGTGCTCTTGCCGACGGCCACGCTGCCGGCCACGCCGATCACGTAGGGGACCTTCGGCGCCAACGCCCCGAGGAAGGTCGAGCTGACCTTTTGCAGGTTCTGGGTCGCGCTGACGTACAGGTTGAGTAGGCGCGTGAGCGAGAGGTAGATCGTCGCGACCTCGTCGAGGTCGATCCGTTCGTTGATGCCACGGAGTTCGTCGAGGTGTTCCTGGCGAAGGGTCATCGGCGTCGCCGCGCGCAGCATCGCCCACTCGTCTCGATCGAATGTGAGGTAACGCCCCGCTTCGGTTCCCAAAGCCACGGTCGCAAACCATAGGTCCGCTCCGGCTCTCCGACCGAATGCAAACGTATCGTCGAACGTTCGTAACCTGGGGCGATCACATCCGCGTCCGATCCTTCGCCTGCACCCCGGGGCTACGACACCACACTGTCGACGTCCGAGCGGAAGCGAATGGGGGCCTGGTACACGCCCATGGCGCTGGTGAGCCATGTCGTCGAGATGACGGTCGGCTCGATCCGGCCAGGCCAGGTGGTACGAGTGCTTGACCCCGCCTGCGGCGACGGTCGGTTCTTGTTCGAAGCGGCGCGGGTGATCCGCCACCAAGGTGGCGTGCCCGTGCTGACCGGCGCCGACATCGACCTCGGCGGGCTTGCAACGGCTGGGTCTTCTGCCGAGCGGATCGAGGCGATCTGCGCCGACTCGTTGAGTCACGACTGGGCCCGCCGGCACTTTGACGTCGTGATCGGCAACCCGCCGTTCCTCTCGCAGATGTCGGCGGTGACGGTTCGCGCCGGTGGATCTGCGTTCGGCGGGGGTCCCTACGCCGACGCGGCCGCCGACTTCCTTGCCCTGTCGGTGCAACGCGCCCGCCCCGACGGCGGCCGGGTCGGGCTCGTGCTGCCGTTGTCGCTGCTCACGGCTCGCGACGCCGGTCCGATCCGCGCCGCGGCCAACCGTGACTCGGTGTTGCGATGGTTCTGGTGGTCGCCCGATCCGGTCTTCGATGCCGCCGTGCGAACCTGCGCGATCGGACTGGAACGTCTGCCGCTCGAGCCACCGAAATCCGCCGATCGGGGCGCTTGCCACGTCGTCAGCCGGACAACGGGAATCGCGTTCGCGATGTCGGAACCAGTGGCAGTGACCGAGCGGGCCGAGCATTGGGGTTGGTTGATCGCGGACTCGCTCGGCCTGCCGCCGTTGCCGCCGATGACGACTCTGTCGACCAACGGCACGATCTCGGACAGGGCGCTGGTGACCGCCAACTTCCGTGATCAGTACTACGGCCTCGTCGGCGCCGTCTCCGACGACCACGACGGCCCGCCGCTGATCACGACCGGCTTGATCGACGTCGCGCGCTGTCATTGGGGTTCGCGGCCGACCAGGTTCGCGAAGCAGCAATTCCTCGCACCGCGTGTCGAGCGGTCCGGGCTGGCGCCGTTCATGCAACGTTGGATCGATCGATGCCTGGTCCCCAAGGTGCTGGTCGCAACCCAGACGCGCGTGCTCGAAGCTGTGGCCGATCCCCTCGGTGAGTGGTTGCCAGCGGTGCCGGTGATCCGGGTGGTCCCGATCGACTCGGGTGATTCGCTCGATCTCTTTGGTTCGAGCGACCCGTCCGGTCCCGTCGACGTCTGGGCCATCGCTGCCGTGCTCACCTCGCCCGTTGCTTCAGCCCTCGTCGCCGGCCAATCCGCTGGGAGTGGTCTGTCGGCGACCACGGTGCGGGTGAGCCAACGGACCCTCGGTGCCTTGCCGTGGCCGGCCGGCAATCTGCAGCGGGCCGTGGCGTCCTTGCGTGACGGCGACATCGCGGGTTGTGGCCGACTCGTCGACGCGGCCTATGGCCTGGACGAACGATCCGATCGCGAACTCTTCGAGTGGTGGTGGCGCAGAGCGTCGATCGCCGAATCCACTACGGTTCGGGAACCGAGCGGTTCGGCGGTTGATCTGGAGGTGTTGTGATGGCTGGTTCGTTGGCTCGTTCACGTTGGGCCGGTTTCGGCGCAGCTGTCGCCGTGTCACTCGGTGCCGGTGGGGCGAGTTGGATCGTGCACGCCGAATCCACCCCGGCGGCATCGTTCGTGTCGATCACCCCATGTCGCTTGTTCGACACCCGACCCGACACTCAAGTCGGCGACCGTGGCACCCCACTCGCGATCGGTGAAACGTTTGACCGGGCCGTGTGGGGAACCAACGGCAACTGCACGATCCCGAACATCGCAACCGCGATCACCTACAACCTCACCGTCCCCGACGGCAAGAACGGCTTCCTCACCGTCTACCCCGGAGACGCCCCACTCCCCAACGCATCGTCGATCAACCCGGTCACCGGCGAAAGCGTCAAAGTCAACGGAGGCGTCGTCGGCCTGTCGGCCACCGGCGGTATCAAAGTGTTCACCGCAAACGGACCCGTCAACGTCGTGATGGACATCACCGGCTACTACCAAACCGCCACAACCGGCAGCGGCCCCGCAGGGCCCCCAGGAGCGACGGGACCCGCAGGGCCGGCAGGCGCAAATGGCGCCGCCGGTGCCCCCGGCGCCACGGGGCCACGAGGCCCGGTGTCGGCCCGGTGCGCTTCGACGCTGCGCTGGGAGCTCGCCGTATGCACGGATATCAACATTGCACTCCCGGCGGGATCTTCACCGTGGTTCAACGCCTTCGACGGAACCAGCGTGTGGACCGCGAACAACGGGGGGGTGTCGAAGGTCAACATCGCCACCGGTGCCGTGATAACCATTCCACTCCCCGGAGCGTCCCGGCCGGTTGGGATCGCATTCGATGGCACGAACATCTGGACCGCAAACGCGAACTCCGCCAACGTGACCCGGATCAATGTCGCCACCAGTGTCGCCACGAACTTTGCGCTCCCTCCGGGTTCCAATCCGAGGTCGATCGCGTTCGACGGCACGAACCTGTGGATCCCACTGAGAAATCTGAGCCAGGTGGCGCGCGTTCCGGTGGCGGACCCGTCGCTGGCAGCGTTCGTCATACTCGCCCCCGGCGCGTTTCCTGAAGGGGTCGTTTTCGACGGGACGAACATCTGGGTTGCCGCCAATGGCCCCGACACCGTCGTTCGTCTTTCGGGCATCACCAACGTGCCGGGAAGCATTGGGCAGACTTCGGTCCCGACAACAGGGTTGAATCCGTTCGCGCTGGCCTTCGACGGGACCAACGTCTGGGCCACGAACTCCGGCTCAGCATCGGTGACCAAGATCTCCAACATTGCCGCTGTCCCGGTCGCAACGCTGATCGTGCTGCCCCCGGCGGCGGGCCTGCCTGAAGCACTCGCCTTCGATGGCACCGACATGTGGGTCGCCAATTACGGCCCGAACACCTTCTCCCGAGTCAACGTCGCGACCAATGCAGCCACAACGTTTTTACTGCCGGCAGGGTTTCTCGGACCATCCGGATTGGTGTACGACGGCGCGAACATGTGGCTCACGGCGTTCGATTCGAGCCGGTTGCTCCGACTCGTCCCCTGAGTCCTCAGCGGTTCCAGGGGGCGAAAGGTGATACTGCGCCGTCGCCACCGGTGAGTACGTCGAACCCGTCGTCGGTGACCAGGATGGTGTGCTCGTACTGCGCTGTGCGCTTGCCATCAGCGGTGACGGCGGTCCAGTCGTCGTCCCACATCTTGTGCTGCCACGTACCGACGGTGATCATCGGCTCGATCGTGAAGGTCATCCCGGGTCGCATGACCGTGGTGCCGCGGGGGTCGTAGTAATGCAGGATCTGGATATCCGTGTGGAACTGCTCGCCGATCCCGTGCCCGATGAACGCCTTGACCACACCGTAGCGATGGAGCTTGGCGTGGGTCTCGATCGCCTTGCCGATGTCGCTGACGGGTCGGTCGGGCCGCACCGCTTCGATGCCCTTCCACATGCATTCCTCGGTGACCCGCACCAGATCGCGGCTGACCGGGTCGACGTCACCGACGAAGAACGTGGCGTTGGTGTCGCCGTGCACGCCGCCGATGTAGGTGGTGACATCGAGGTTGATGATGTCGCCGTCCTGCAGGACCCGTGCGTCGGGGATGCCGTGACAGATCACCTCGTTGACGCTGGTGCACACACTCTTGCGGTAGCCGCCGTAGTTGAGCGGGCTCGGATAGGCGTTGCGTTCGATGCACAGATCGTGGACGTACACGTCGATGTCGTCAGTCGTGATACCGGGGCGAACCATCTCGCCTGCGAGCCGCAGGACCTCGGCCGCGATTGCACCGGAGTGGCGCATCTTGGCAATGATCTCCGGGGTCTTGACCCGGGACTCTTCCCACCGGATGACCTGGCCGGAATCGGCGTACGAAGGCCTCTCGATGTGTGCGGGCACCGGTCGATACGGGCTGATCTCGTGGGGCAGGATCCTGCCTTCGAGCGGCTTGTGGCATCGCTTGTACTTGCGCCCACTGCCGCACCAGCATTGATCGTTGGCCTGAGGCAGCGTCTGGGGCGGCGCCTTGATCGGCGACTGGGTCGACATGTGTCCAAGGCTACGGGATTTGCTGCGTCACGCGTTCGGTCGAGGGACCTTCGGCACTGGACGTTTCGACTGTCGGCGAGTTGATTGAGGGTGTGCCCCGCGACGATGCCGTGAACCCGCTCCGACGGTTGCGTTGGTCAGCCTTCGCGCTGATCGTGGTGCTGCTCGGCGGCACGATCGGCTACCTGATCCTGGGCTTCGGCGTGCTGGACGCCGCGTACCAGACGGTAACGACGGTCAGCACGGTCGGGTTTCGCGAGGTGCAACCGCTCTCGCACGCCGGCCAGATCTTCACGATGGTCCTGATCATGTCCGGTGTCGGCACGGTCTTGTACACGTTCGGAATTGCATTCGAGTCACTCGTCGAAGGCCAGCTTCGCGAGGAACAGAGGAGGAGACGGATGGACCGCAACATTGCGGCGTTGAGTGGGCATGTGGTCGTATGCGGTTGGGGCCGAGTCGGCCGGTCGATCGCTCGCCACGTAGCCGAGTCCGGTCAGCAGGTCGTCGTGATCGACAACGATCCTGAACGACTCAGAGGCCTCGAAATCCTGCACGTCGTCGGTGACGCCACCAGTGATTCGGTACTGATCGAGGCGGGGATCGAACGAGCCGGCACGCTGATCGCCGCGATCGACACAGACGCCGAGAATCTCTACGTCACCCTGAGCGGACGTTCGATGCGACCCGATCTCTTCATCGTTGCACGAGCTCGCGATGAATCATCTGAGGCCAAGTTGTGCCGCGCCGGGGCCGACCGGGTTGTCAACCCGCAGGCCATCGGCGGTGCACGGATGGCGGCCTTCGTGTCACAACCACACGTCTCGGAGTTCCTCGACGTGGTCATGCACGACCGCGAGTTCGAGTTCCAACTCGAGGAGTTCGAGATCGCCGCTGACTCGCCGTTGGCCGGCGTCACACTGCGGGAATCGGCGATCAACGAGCACACTGGCGCCTTGATTCTCGCGTTACGGACAGCCGACGGTACCTTCATCACCAAGCCGTCACTCGACACGATCCTGGCCGCCGGGCAGGTCCTGATCTGCATCGGCGCTCCGAGCGAACTGTCCCAGGTGACCGGGATGATCCGGATCAGCCACGAAGCGAATCGGCCCGTTTCATGACGCTGAGCGGTCGGCTGCCTCTCGTGCTTGCCGATTCGAGCCGAAATCGTCACTGTCTGCGCTGTTTGCATCGAGAGTGTTGACGAAGTCTTGAGGTCCGGTTCGATCGTTGGTCCGATCGAACCAACAATCGGACGTGTTTTCCGCTTTTCCTGATTCAGATCACTCTGGCGGAGTGAATGGAGATCAACATGGCGGACCAACTTGTCGTCGGAACACCGCGACGCGACCCGATACGGAAAATCAGAACTGATCGGAGTGCGGCCAACGCGGCCGGCCCGTCGCGGTCGTCGCGGGTCACGAGTCCGGGCGCTGCTAAGCGCTCGTTCCGGATGCCGGAGTTGGTGTTGGGCGTGCTCCTGGTCGGCGGCTGTGCGCTCGGCGCAGTCCTTTGGCAACAGAGCGTCGACACCACGACGACAATCGTGGTCGCAGCGCGGCCGATCGGGCGCGGCACTGTCATCACCGCGGCCGATCTGCGCGGCGCGCAGATCGGGGGTGAGACCGGCTCGATGATCGCGGGAGCGGACGCTCAAACCCTGCTCGGCCAGATCGCGACCGTCGACATCGCAGCGGGGATGCCATTGTCATCGGCGCTGGCGACTACCGATCAACCACTCGGCAGCGACGAGGCGCTGACCAGCATGGCCCTCGATCCGGGCGAGGTGCCACCGGATCTGGCTCCCAACGATCACGTCAGGATCGTCGTCACCGCTCCTTCGAACTCGGCTGGTGCGACCGAGGCAACGCTGCTCGAAGCCACTGCCACGGTGTGGTCGGTTGATCCTTCGCAGGACGGGATCTCGGTCGTCGTCACCGTACGCGGGCCGCTGGCGTTGTCGACCGAAGTAGCCGCTGCATCCGCCGTTCGCCTCGCCCGCGTGGACGGCTGACATGGCGATCATCGCGATCGGAAGCCTGCACGGTTCGCCGGGCGCCACGACGCTCGCGGTCGAACTCGTTCGCTCCTGCGGCGCGGATGCACTTCTGATCGAAGCCGACCCCGACGGTGGGTGTCTCGCCGCTCGGCTCGATCTGGCGATCAAGCCAGGACTGACCGAATTGGCTGGTGCTGCTCGGGTCGGTGTTCGGGCTGAAGACCTGTGGCGCTTCGCTCAGCGGTCAGTTTGTGGGGTGGCCGTTGTCGTCGCTCATCCGGCATCCGAACAGGTGCACGCCGCGCTCCGCGCTGCCGCAAGCAACATTGGCGCCGCAGCCTCGGCTCTGTCGTCGCTCGGCCATCACATCGTGATCGACATCGGCCGGATCCGGTCCGGCTCCCCAGCCCTCGGCCTCGCGGCAGCGGCCGATCACGTCCTTGTGCTCATCGACAACAGTGCCGAGGCCGTGGTCACCGTGACCCATCGCACCCAGCTGTTGAGTGGTTTCTCGGCGGTAGCGGTCGTGTTGAGCGACGCGAAGCCGTACACGGCAGACGAGATCGAGGCAGCGAGTGGTCAAGCGGTGTGGGGCGTCGTGCCGCACGGTCGGACGCGGCGCGGCAAGGCCGTTCGGGTCCGTGCGCTGCAGCAGATGGTCGACGAGTTCTTCCCTGACCTCGTGCCCGAGCTCGAAACGCCGCAGGCCGAAACGCCGCAGACCGAAACGCCGCAGACCGACGTGCTTCCCGCGGCCGTTGGAGCCCCGGCGTGAACGAATTCGAGGAACCGGCCGGCTTGGGTCATGTAGACGACGAGCGGATGGCCGTCGCCCGCGTGGCCAGGGCCGTTGGCGAGGTGCTGGCAGACGAGCGGATCAGACGGAGCACCTCCGGCCGCGGGTCCCTTGCCCTTGACGACGAACGAGAGCTTGCGCGCAGTGTCATCGTGCGCCATCTCGATGCCCTCGCAGGCGAGCATCTCGCGGCGGGGCTGCAGACCCTCGACACCCACCAGGAGTCGAGACTGGTCGACGCAGTGCTCGCCAAGGTGCTCGGGTTGGGAAGGATCCAGCCCTTGCTCGACGATCCCGAGATCAGCGACATCCACATTCGGGGTTGCGCGTCCACACGATTGAAGCTGACGGATGGCCGCCGTGTTGCTGCGGCCCCGGTCGTCGACACCGACGAAGAGCTCGTCGAGCTCGTTCGGTTGGTCGCGACCAGGATGGGGCGCAGCGAGCGCCGCTTCGACGCAGCCAACCCGGAACTCAATCTGCAACTTCCAGACGGTTCGCGACTGTTCGCGACGATGGAGGTGTCGGCGCGACCGAGCGTGATCATCCGCCGCCACCGGTTCGAGCTCAGTTCGCTCGCCGAACTGGAGGACAACGGACTGATCGAGCAGTCGCTCTACTCGTTTCTCGCCGCAGCTGTGCGGGCCAAACGGAACCTCATCGTTGCGGGCGGAACGGGAAGCGGCAAGACGACGATGTTGCGCGCGCTGCTGAACGAAGTGCCGCAGGACGAACGCATCGTGACCATCGAGGATGCTTATGAGCTCGGACTCGATCGGTTCGAGGAGCTCCATCCCGACTACGACATGATGCAGAGCCGCCCACCGAACATCGAGGGGCGCGGTGAGATCACCATGGTCGACCTCACCCGGATGGCTTTGCGAATGGACCCGGACCGAGTCGTCGTCGGGGAAGTACGCGGGGCCGAAGCATTCCCGATGCTGATGGCGATGAGCCAGGGCAACAACGGATCGATGTGCACGATGCACGCCGACTCGACCCGGACCGTGTTCCCGAAGTTGGCGGCGTACGTCTCGATGGCCGAGACCGGCCTGCCCGTCGACACGGTCAACTTGCTGATCTCCAGCGCCCTTCACCTGGTCGTGCACATCGAGTTGATCGATGGCGTTCGCAGGGTGGTCAGCGTCCGTGAGGTCGTCGACGCCGACGGATCACGAATCATCTCGAACGAGATCTTCAAGCCGGGTCTCGATGGTCGAGCCGTGCCTGGCTATCCGATGCGCGACTCGAGCATGGCATTGCTGGAACGTCACGGGTTCGACGGCTCTTTGCTCGACAAGCCCGACGGCTGGTGGCACTGGTGAACGCATTGGTGATCGCCGTCCTTGGCGCGATCGTCGGCCTGGGGAGCCTGCTGATCATTGCCGGGATCAGCGGCGTCGGAATCGTGTCCGTCGGTTCGCTTCGCGGCGCCCGGTTCGGGCGATCGATCGACGACGTGCTGCTGCGGTCGGCGCTCGCAGTCGGTGCCGCGGTGGTCGTCATCGTCGTGAGCCATTGGATGGTTCTTGCGATCGTGGCAGGCGTGCTCGGATTCTGGGCACCGAGCTGGTACCGCAATCGCGGTTCATTCGAACGCGAACTCGCACTCGTCGAGGCGATTGCTACGTGGACCGAACAGGTTCGCGACACGTTGGCTGCAGCGAACGGTCTGGAGCACGCCCTTGGTGCAACGGCGCCGTTGGCGCCGGCACCGATTGCGGCTGCTGTGGGTCGACTCGCGGCGCGGTTCGACTACGAGCGGCTTCCCGATGCCCTCCGCCGTTTTGCGGACGAGGTTGATCACCCGATGGCCGACTTCGTCGTCGCTGCGCTCGTGATCGCTGCCGAGAAAGAGGCGCGAGACCTCGGCGCTCTGCTCGGTCAACTCGCCGAGGCAGCGCGCGACGAAGCGCGGATGCGAACACGGGTGTGGGTCGGCAGGGCCCGCAGCCGGAGCGCCGTACGAATCATCGTCGGAGTCGTCGCCGTGATGGTCGTCGGGCTACTCGTCTTCAACCGTCAGTACCTGCAGCCCTACGATTCTGCAGCAGGCCAGGTCGTGCTCGGGATGATCCTGGCGATGTTCGTTGCGTCGTTCGTCGCGATGGACCGTATGGGCCGGATCGCAATGCCGCAACGATTCGTCGCTCGCCGACCAGGTGGCGAGTCGTGACGCCCGTGCTTCTGGCGGGCCTGGGCGTTGGTGCCGGTCTGTGGATGATCGTCAGGGGCCTCGCGCCGCGGCCTGTGTCACTACCGGCGGTTCTGCACCGTTTGGAGCGACCGGGATGTTCGATCGAAGAGCGTCGGTCTGCTGCATCCGGCGAGGATCGTCGTGTCGCAGTTCTCGGCCGCCTCGGTTCGACAATCAGCGGCAGACTCGGGGTCCGAGTCGAAGCAGATCTCGCGGTGATGGAACGGCCGCCGCAAGCATTCGCAGTCGAAAAGCTGACGACCGCCGTACTACTCGCGGGGATCGTGATCGGCCTCGCCGTGACCGTGTCGCTCGCCGGATCACCGCTTGGCGCCGGCGTTGTGACGACGTTGGTCATCTGCGCTCTGGCCGCAGGTTTCGTGACTCCCGATCTCGCTCTGCGGTCGCGCGCCGCTGCCCGTCGTTCGGGTTTCCGGCATGCGCTGTCCAGCTACCTCGATCTCGTCAACGTGCTGCTTGCGGGCGGCGCCGGAATCGAGACATCGCTCGAAGCCGCTGCCCAGGCCGGCGACGGCTGGGGATTCGTCCAGATCCGCCATGCCTTGCTGCGAGCGCGCACGCTGCGCCAGTCGCCATTCGACTGCCTGACCGAACTCGGGGAACGAATCGGAGTGATCGAGCTCAGCGAAATCGCTGCGAGCGTCCGTCTCGCAGGCGAACAGGGCGCCCGGATCAAGCTGTCGCTGGCCGCCAAGGCGTCAGCGCTGCGTGGTCGCCAGATGGCTCGAATCGAAGCAGATGCGCAGGCAGCGACCGAACGAATGGGACTGCCGACCGTGCTGCTGTTCCTCGGCTTCATGGTTCTCCTCGGCTATCCCGCGATGCAGCAGATCCTCACCGCGCTCTGACGATGACCGTCACGAACCCCTCTTCAAAACAATCCCAAACCCCAAGAAACACAGGAGCAGCACATGAGCGCAACGACCTCATTCCTTCCCATCTGGACCTATTACGTGATCCGGTTCCGAGCCTCGGCCGAAACCGATCGTGACCGTGGTGAGGTCAGCGCGACCACGGTGGTCCTGGCCGCAGCACTGATCGCGCTGGCCATCGCGGTCGGCGTGATCATCACCAATCGGGTGTCGGACAAAGCGAACACGATCAACCTCGGATGACGCGACGATCCGTCAGTGACAGCGGTGAGGCGACCGCTCAGCTGGTGATCATCACCCCGGTTCTCGTGCTGCTGATCTTCCTCGGTGTCCAGGCGGCGATCTACTTCCACGCGGCGAACGTCGCAGCGGCCGCGGCGTCGCAGGGTGCGGCGGCAGCCTCACCGCGCACCGCCGGGGTCGCTGACGGTGCGACGGCAGCGCAGATCACCATCGACGAACTCGGCGGATCCTCAGCCGTCACGCCCGCTGTCGAGGATTCGAACGGCATCGTGCGCGTCACGGTCTCGATCGTCGTTCAGCGCATCGTCCCGTTCTTCCCCGGTTCTGTGTCGCGCAGCGCGATCGAGCCGAAGGAGCGCTTCGTTCCGGAATCAAACAGATGAATTTTCCATTTCGAGACTCTCGAGTCACCCAGGGAATCGGGCCCGAACTGGAGCCCGAACTGGAGCCCGAAATGGAGCCCGAAATGGAGCCCGAATTGGAGATGGACAGCATGTTTCGAATTCTCGGCCGACCGGTTCGGCGGGACTCAGGAAGCGTCACGGTCGAGATGGTGCTGTTGGCACCGGTGTTGGTGTTGCTGACGCTGTTCATCGTCTTCCTCGGCCGCGCGGGTGGTGCGGCTCAGCAAGTTCGCCATGCTGCCGACGTCGGGGCACGCGCAGCGTCTCAGGCATCACGTTCGACAATGCACAACGTTGCTGCCTCGGCGGTCACCAGCGACCTTGCGGACAACGGAGTGAACTGCACATCGACCGGTGTCTCCGTTGTGGTCAACGGAACGCTCGAAGCGGGTTCGGTGACGGTTACCGTCACGTGCACCGTGAACACCGACGGGACATCGCTGCTCGGTGTCGGTGCACGGGCTGTCTCCGCGCGATCGACGGAGGTCATCGATCGGTACCGGAGCT
>JANOEM010000348.1:0-12361 GCA_031413195.1 Actinomycetes bacterium | reverse complement strand
TCGAGACGCCCGATGCCGAAACGGCGCCGATCGCCTCGCCCTCGAACACGCTCCCGTCGGCGAGGACGAGTGCTGCCTCTTGAATCGTCACGGCGTCTCCTCCAGGGTGTAGAAATACTGCATGATCATACACCTCATTGCATGATTATTCATCGCTGGGCCTCTCCGTCGACCACGACCGCCGCACCGCGAAAGATCGTGTGACGAACCTTGCCGCGAACGGAACGGCCCGCGTACGGAGTGTTGCGGCTTTTGCTCGCGAGGCCCGCCGACGACACGGTCCAACCGAGCGACGGGTCGAACACGGTGATGTTCGCGGGCGAGCCCGGTTCGACATCGCGACCGTGCCGGTCGCTGACTCCGGCAATGGCGGCAGGCTTCCACGACAGGAGCCCGACCACCTGTTGCAAGTCGAGATCGAGTTCGGAGATCGCGAGAGCGAGAGCGGTCTCGAGCCCGAGCATGCCCGGCGGCGCCTGATCAAGCGGCATCTCCTTCGATTCGGTGGAATGCGGTGCGTGGTCGGTCGCGATCGCGTCGATGGTCCCGTCGGCCAAGCCTCGCTTCACGGCAGCGATGTCCGACGGCGTGCGCAGCGGCGGGTTGACCTTGTAGATCGGGTCGAATCCGCTCAGCATCTCGTCGATCAGCGTGAAGTGGTGGGGAGCAGCCTCGGCAGTGATCGGCAATCCATCGGCCCGCGCATTTCGAACGAGGTCGATGCTCCTCGCGGTCGACAGATGCAAGAAGTGCACGGGCGCTCCGGTCAATCGACAAAGTTCAATGTCGCGGAACACCATCAGTTCTTCTGCCACCGACGGCCAGCCCGGCAAACCGAGCCTGGAGCAACATCCCCCTTCGTGCATCACAGCGCCTTCAGTCAGGCGGCTGACCTCGCAGTGCTGGGCCAGTGTGATGCCGAGGTTTCGCCCGTACTCCATCGCCCGACGCATCAGCAGCGGATCCTGAACCCCGTTGCCGTCGTCGGTGAAGATCTGAACTCCGGCTGCGCGAAGCTCGGCGAACGGTGCGAGGGTCTCCCCTGCTCGCCCCATCGTGATGCACCCGCTCGGCAGAACCTCGCACAAACCGGCCTGCTCGCCGAGCCTGCGCACCATTTCGACGACCGCCACATTGTCGTGCGGTGGGTCTGTGTTCGGCATCGCCACGATCGCCGTGAAACCACCACGAGCCGCTGACCGTGATCCGGTCTCGACCGTCTCCGCGTCCTCGCGGCCCGGCTCGCGCAGATGCACGTGCAGATCGACGAACCCTGGACTGACCACGCATCCCGAAGCGTCGAGGATCCGGTCGCCGCTGAGGTGGCTCCCGACTTCTGTGACCACGCCACCATCGATGCGGACATCGAGGCGCTGCTCGCCACGACGGTCCAAGACCGTGCCGCCCTTGAGGACCAAGGAGCCCGACTGCACAGGTGAAAGTCGGGAGGAAGGGTTCGATTCAGGTGTCATTGGGCTTCTCCTGTCAATCCGGATCCACTTCCGAGCAGGTGGAACAGCACGGCCATCCGGACGATGACACCGTTGGTGACCTGCTGAGCGATCATCGAACCGGCAAGCTCGGACGGATCGACGGTCATCTCGACCCCCCGATTCATCGGTCCGGGATGCATCACCAACGCGTGTTGCTGGAGCCGGGATGCTCGCTCGGGGGTGAGTCCGAAGCACGAGGTGTACTCACGCAAGCTGGGCACGAGTGCTTCGTTCATCCGCTCGCGCTGCATCCGGAGCATGTACAGAACATCGACCTTCTCGACCACGTCGTCGATGCGGTGGGCGATCTCGACCGGCCAACCCTGCAACGATGGCGGAAGCAGGGTGTTCGGCGCGACAAGCGTGATCCGCGCGCCGAGCAATGCGAATGCCCATACGTTGCTGCGTGCTACCCGACTGTGCTTGATGTCGCCGACGATTGCAATGTGCAGACCGTCGAAGCCTTCCGGTCGGTTGAGAGCGGTGCGAATCGTGTAGCAGTCGAGCAGGGCCTGGGTCGGATGCTCGTGCCAGCCGTCACCCGCGTTGATGACACTCGCCTCGGTCCATCGGCTCACCTGCCATGGCACACCGCTGCTCTTGTGTCGGACGACGAACGCGTCGACGCCCATTGCAGCGATCGTTTCGACGGTGTCGCGAAGACTCTCGCCCTTGTTGACGCTGCTGGTCCCCACGCTGAAGGTCATCGTGTCCGCGCTGAGTCGCTTCGCTGCTGTCTCAAAGCTGAGCCGGGTTCTCGTGCTGTCCTCGAAGAACAGGCTGACCACTGTCTTGCCGCGTAAGGCCGGCACCTTCGGGATCGGGCGCCGGTTGACCTCTGCCATGTGATCGCTGAGATCGAGCAGTTGGCGAAGTCCTTCCGGGCCGAGTTCGTCAATCGATCGGAGGTGCTTCACGTCTTCGCCTCGGGCTGGAGGGCCTCGTAGATGACGACTCCGGCGGCTGTTGCGCGGACGTCTTCGCCACTGCTGCTCGGCAGGTTCTTGCCGACGAAGTCGGGGCGAATCGGCAGCTCGCGATGGCCACGGTCCACGAGCACTGCAAGTTGAACCATCCTCGGCCGGCCGTACTCGTGGATCGCGTCGATCGCGGCTCGAACAGTGCGACCGGTGAAGAGCACGTCGTCGACCAGAACGACGACGGCCTTGTCGAGACTGAACGGGATGTTCGTGACCGATCCGGGTGAGATCGGCCGCAGTCCGATGTCGTCGCGGTACATCGACACGTCGACGGTTCCGACCGGAACGGCCCGCACGCCTTCGATCCGGGCAATGGTCGCAGCGAGTTCCTCCGCAATCCACACCCCGCCGCGCTGCAATCCGATCAGGACGACATCGACAAGCCCGCGATTTCGCTCGATGACCTCGTGAGCGATCCGGGTGATCGCGCGCCGGACGTCGTCCGAATTGAGCACCTCTGCCTTGAGGTGGAAGGGATCGACAGAATGGGCGTTACCCCTTCGGGCCGCGGACGACAGATCTGGATCGAGCATGCGAATTTCCTCCTCCGTTCGGGCCTCTCAGGACCCGTTTCACGGACTCGTCAAACCGTAGCAGAAGTCAGCGGTCAATCAGCCTCGCAGCCACTGCTCGCCGGTGCCGAAGCCCGCGTGAGCGAGTCGAGCAAGACGCCTCCTTCGCGAACCTCGAGCGATAGCCGGGTCTGGTCATCGAGTCGAACCGCCGCCCTGATCACTCCGTCGAGGACCAGGGCAGCGGATCGATCACCGACGACAACTGCAAACTCGTGTTCACCGAGATCTTCACCAGGGAGGCCGGTTCCGCTCAGGGAGTTGGAATCGAAGATCGCCGTGTCGTTGCCGGAGAAGACCTCGTCTCCGGCAATGTTCAATCGAGCGTTGTCCGCTGAACCATCCGGTCGATCGAACCGGAACGACAGGAACGAGCCGGCATCGGCGGGGTCGGCCACCAGTGTCCCCGAGATCCGGATGCATCGCGAGTTGCTCAACTCGAGAACGTCGACCAATGACGGGGCAATATCCGCCGCCCGAGACGCGGAACCGAGGCCGATCTCGAAGTTTGAGGACGACCCGAGAGCAGCAACCGGGGTGAAGGTCTCTCCCGGCTCGCCCCGCAGGATCGATTCGGCGATGTCGCGACGAATATGCACGATGTTGTCCGCGTTGGTGTAAACCGGCTCGAAGTTCGCGTTCACGTAGTCGGCGAATGGTGTCCCTGCGGCGACGGGCAGGGCAACCTCTTCCAAGAAGACCGCCGGACGGGACTCGGCGACATCATCGGCGAACCATTCCCATGTGCGCGGCAACACGTAATCTGGGCTGCTCCGCCCGAGGTAGATCTGGCCAAGCATGAAGCTCTTCCAGATCCAGCGTGTCGCCGAGACCCGGTGGTAGTTGAGGTACACCCACGGAAACTCGGTCCAGGCCAGCAACGGGTCTCCTGGAGCCGATGCCAGATCCATGACGGCGCGCACCGATCGTTGCTTGCCCGGCTCGGCAGCACGGCGGGCATCAGCGACCTGCTCGACGCTGGAAAAGCCGCTCGCCGCTTGCAGCCCGAGCGTGAGATGCTGGCCGCCGCCGGCGCCGATGACCAGCAAACTCGCAATCAATGGCCACGCCGCGATCGACCTGAAGTCGCCGTGTTCACGCCAAAGAAGTCGGTAAGCGTGACCTGCAATGGCCGCCGCCATCAACGCAGTCGGGATCGCCAAGATCGAGAAGTAATGCGACGAGTAGCGCTGTCCGGCGACGAGTTCGGCCCACGCGCCGAAGAACCAGACCGTGAGGCCGAGATGGATCGCTCGCTCTCGGCGACCGAACGAACGCCACAACGCAGCCGTGATCACGAAGAACACGACCACGATCACCAGTGAGACCGGCCATGACCGGTAGTAACGCAAGATCACGTCCCGGCCGTACACCAACTGATTCGCCAGGCTTCGTCCGGTTGCTGCGTTCTGATAGGTGTTGTATGTCCAGTAGCTGCTCCAGAACTCGTCGAACACACCAAGGATCAAGAAGTAGACGGGGGCAGAGAGCACGACCACGATCGGCGTCGCGATCAGGATTCGACGGCTCCTGCGGTACACGGCGTCGTCGTCGACCTCTTCGATGCTCGACCAAGCTGCGAGCCCGACCCCGAACGCCGCGATCGCCGAGACGAACAGGGTTTGGATGCCGAGTCCGAGCAACACTCCCACCGCCGCCGCCGCCCACGGGGCCCTCGCCGGCAGCCACCAACGCGGCGAGAGCGCGATCAGCCACGCTCCGGCGTACATCCCAATGATCATGTTTCTGCTGTAGAGGGCGCCGGCGTAATCGGCCTTGCCGAGGAGGAAGTGGAAGAACACCCCGATCCCGACTGCGACGCCGAGCAGCCGATGCCCCCCGAGAACTCGAGTTGTCGTTGACGCGGCCCAGGCCAAGATCGCGCTGACGATGATGATCAATCCCGAGATCGCATACCAGA
This sequence comes from Actinomycetes bacterium, assembly GCA_031413195.1. Classification (GTDB taxonomy): domain Bacteria; phylum Actinomycetota; class Acidimicrobiia; order Acidimicrobiales; family Ilumatobacteraceae; genus WLMZ01. Next base: position 7,395 of record JANOEM010000348.1, on the reverse strand, counting down.
AGCCATTCCACGAGGTGATCGCCGTGGCCAATCGGTACACCATCGGCTCGACAGGTCCCTTGTTGACCAGTCCGTTCTCATAGAACGAGCCGCCGAACCTGAGCGTTCTTTCGACATACACGCGCGTCTGCATCGGGTCCCAGTTCTGCGAACGGAACTCGTTGTGGAAGAAGGCGGCGACCACCATTGCGGCGACGATGAAGATCGTGGCGAGCATGCAGAGTCGACGCCATCCCGACGCCACGTTGGATGGCGCGACGTTCACGAAGAGAGCGCCGGTTCGCTCGATCGGAGCGGATCGACGAAATCTCCGTCCGAACGCGGCCCGTCGGATTCGTTCTCGGTCGATTCTCGCCGTCGTCGGCCGCGGCTCATCTCGATGACGACATCGAGGCCGACCGCGAAGATCAGGACCATCACCAGCGACATCCGCGACAACGGCCCGACCATGTGGCGCTGCACCTCGACGGAGTCTCCGACGTAGGCCATGTACACGTCGACGAAGCACGACGCGAGCAACAGGCCCAACACGACTGCCTGGATGCCACGCCGTCGGATTGCAGCCAACACAAGAGCGATCAGACACAACACAGTCCACACCAACAGACCCATCCGAGTCGTCGGCCCGTTGATCTGCGCGGGGGCCGGATCGGGCAGGCGGGCTATGACACCGAAGGCGTCATAGCTCGATTGGTCGGCGCTCAACAGGACAGCAAGATCGTCGTTCAGTTCGCCGAGCCAGTGCGGAGCGAACCGTGCATACGAGAGCAGCATTTGCGACTGGCCGCTCGAATCGGCCCATCGCCGAAACTGCTCAAGATCGGGGCTCACGAGCATGTCCCAGTTGTTGTCGAAGCTGTTCGATCCCGTCCGCGCAATCAGCGCGTCGTCGAGCGGCATCCCCTGGTCGGCGAACCAGGCGGTGAGTTCCGGGTCGGGCAGCACCCGCGTCCCGACATTGTTCATCGTGGCGTATCGATTGCGGCCATTCGACGACTGGGACAACGCAATCCCGACGCACACCACCAGAGTCACGATTCCCCAGGTTCGCAAACCGCGGCGGAGCGATGGGTCGGCGGATCTCCACAACCAAGACGCAAGCAGCAACGCCGGAACGCCGATCGCCAGCCATGGCGGCACGTTCGAGTCGCGGGCCGTGAGCCACGCGACTGTCGCAATTCCGGCCCAGTTCAGCCGTCGTTTCGTCGGGTCCGCCGAGAACCGCCACCAGGTCACAACTGAGCAGACAGCGAGCGTCATCCCCAGCGATTCACTGAGTATGTGGGTGTTCCACAGCGCGAACCGAGGCTCAAGGCCGATCGTGATGACCAGAAAGGCACCGACGATCCGTGCTTCAGTCTGACGGAGCACGGTCCAGACCGAGAATGCGGCGAACAGATAGGCGAGACCGTACAGAAGGGTCTGAACCACCACGGTGACGACGGTGCTCCGCCCGAGAAGGAACAGCAGAGACGGATACGCGATCGGCCGTTCGGCCACGTAGAACGACGGCGAAAAAGGGGTATGACGCGCTGCATTGATGAACGAGAACGAATCGGGAAAGAAGATCCGGAACTTGCCCGGCCACGTCGCACCCAGCACGCGCGTGGCGAACACGAGGAGCCCGAGCGTCGATCCAATCAGCGCCGCCTGGATCCGCCATGCTGGATCGGCCAACCGGGGTCTGATTGCCCTGGCTCTGAACCGGCGGATCGTATCGACCGCACTCGTCACCAGCTGGTCCATCGACCAGAAACTACCAACGGAGCACCATCGTGCACCGGTCATGTCCCGAAAGCCCTCGGTGTCGCTGCCGAGGATGGAGCACCGGGTCACCGTTTCGGCTGCGCGCCCTCTCGAACGACGGGCGCGATCGCGGACAGGACACCATTCACGAATCGTCCAGAATCATCAGTGGAGAAACGCTTGGCGAGTTCGACCGCCTCGTCGATGACGACGGCAACCGGTACGTCCGGACGCCCGAGTAACTCGAAGGTTGCGATCCGCAAGATGTTGCGGTCCAACGTCGGCATCCGCTGGAGTGTCCATCCCTTGGCGTGCGCCGCGATCAGGTCGTCGATCTGGCGGCCGTGCTGTTCGACGCCGATGACAAGGCTCTGAGTCAACTGGTCGGGCGGAAGAACTTGGATCTCGACAACGTCCGTTGGCGCCATCGACTTCGACTCGGCCTCATAGAGCAGGATCAGGGCGCGCTCGCGGGCATCGGAACGCTCGTCCTCGTCGCCGAGCGGGCGAACACGGCGGCTCACGGGTCAGACCCGGGTCATGTATTCGCCGGTTCGGGTGTCGACCTTGACTCGATCGCCTGTGTTGATGAACAACGGAACCTGAACGACCTTGCCCGTCTCGAGCGTGGCCGGCTTACGGCCGCCCGTGGACCTGTCGCCCTGAAGCCCCGGTTCGGTCTCGCTGATGGTGAGTTCTACCGAAGCGGCGATGTCGACCGAAACAATGTCTCCCTGATAGATCGCGATCTGGGCCATCATCGACTCGATCATGTAGTCCGCCGCCTCGCCGAGCGCGACTGGGGGAACCGTCATCTGGTCGTAGGTCGAGGTGTCCATGAAAACGTAATCGTCACCGTCGCGATACAGGAACTGCATATCGGCTCGTTCGAGAATCGCCTGCTCGACGCGGATCCCGGCATTGAACGTGCGCTCCAGCACATTGCCGCTCTTCAGATTGCGAAGCTTGGTCCGCACGAACGCGCTGCCCTTGCCTGGCTTGACGTGCTGGAACTCGATCACTTGGAATAGACCGGTGTCCAGTTCGAGTGTGATCCCATTCTTCAGATCGTTGGTGGTAATGGCAGGCATGGCGAATCCTTGGGCGTTTTGGTGAGCGGCCGACATCCGTTGGTGGTGACAACCACCATGTCTTCGATACGGACTCCGCCGAGATCTCTACGATAGACGCCAGGCTCGACAGTTACGACGTCCATGGACGCGAGTGTGTCGTTATGGCCCTGGGTCAACCAGGGGCTCTCGTGGATCTGCAATCCGACTCCATGACCGGTGCCGTGCGTGAAACAGTCGCCCCAACCCGCCTCCGAGATGAGATCGCGGCACAGCTGGTCGACAGCCCGACCGCCGACGCCGGGGCGCACAGCATGGACTCCCGCCTGTTGGGCCTCGAGAACGACGCCATAGACCTCGGCTTGGAGTGGTGTCGGGTCGCCAATGGTGAAGGATCGGGTCATGTCGCTGTGATAACCGTCGACGAGTGCGCCGAAATCGATCACGACCGTCATGCCTTCGACAATCCGGGTCTGGTCGGGTCGGTGGTGAGGAAGTGCCGCGTTCGACCCGGCGGCGACGATGGTGTCGAAGCTCGGGCCGTCTGCGCCGCGCGAACGCATCTGCGCCTCGAGTGCATCTCGGAACTGGGACTCGGTCGGCTCGGCGAGGAGCAGCGGCAGCGTCGCTGCGAGCGAGGCGTCGGCGATGTCGGATGCGAGTTCCATCCGGGCCACCTCGCCGGCGTCCTTGCAGCGACGACCCGATTCGACGACCGCTGAGGTCGGCACCCAGTCGCAATCGACAGCTCCGGCCAAGCCCTTGTGCTCAGAAAAGCTGATGTGGTCGCCCTCGAAACCGAGGCGCCGGAGATGCCAGTCGGCGACCGCCCGCCGAAGGTGCGATGTCATCACTGCACGGGTGGCGCCGATCTCGATGTTTGCCTCGACCCCCGCTCGATCCACCTCCGCGCGCGCCTGTTCGCCGTACCTTCCGTCGGTGATCAGGGTGAGCTCGGTCGGGGTGATCAGAACCCACCCGTTCGACCCGGAGAATCCGGTGAGCCAACGGATGTTGGTAAGACTCGTAATGAGCAGCGAATCGACGCCGGCTGTCGCAAGGCGAGCGCGTACCCGCTCGGCGCGCAATTCGCGATCGTGAGGCGGAAGTCCGGCTGCGTCCATCAGCGACCCAAGAGCCGTGCGACAGCCTGAACCGCCAGGTCGTAGCCAACGATGCCCAATCCAACGATCGTGCCGGTCGCAACGGGCGATACAACACTTGTGTGACGCCACGCCTCACGCGAGTTCGGGTTCGAGATGTGGACTTCGATGATCGGGCCGTCAAAGGCCGCAAGTGCATCGTGGATGCTCCATGAGTAGTGGGTGAAGGCACCTGGGTTGATGATGATTGCCGCCGCCTCGCTCCGAGCGCGATGAATGGCATCGATCAGTTCACCCTCGTGATTGCTCTGGAATGCGTCGACTGAAAGACCGGCGCTCCTCGCCGCGTCGCGGGCAACGGCGAGATAGTCCTCGAGGGTCGCCGTTCCGTAGACCTCCGGTTCACGCTGGCCGAGCAAGTTGAGGTTCGACCCATGCAACAATGCAATGACCAAGGGCGGCTCGGAACGAGCACCGACACCGGGCATCTCAATCCCTTCCTGGCCGACGGCCGTCCTCGGCGCGTGGGTCGCCTGAATAGCCGGGTGGGAGGCTTGCGGCAAGTTCCTCGTCGGTGGGTTTCCGAGCGACCCGAGCCTCCGGCGGGAGCAGGGCACTGATTGCCTTCATCAACTTCTTGGTGTCTGCGTCGGCGCTCTTGTACTTCATGTCGACGGGCGACCCAACGGTCACCGTGATGAGCGGCGGGTCGGTGAGGTTCAATACGTTCGGCAGCCTCGAACTCCTGGGCCAGACCTTCTCGGTCCCCCACAGACCGATCGGGATCACCGGGGCACCGGTCATCGCAGCCAACTTGGCAGCACCCCACCGGCCTTTCAGGACTGGGTCGAAAAACGCAAGTCCGCGCGGGATCGTGCCTTCCGGCATGATCGCCACCACATCACCGGCGGCGAGCGCGTCTGCGGCTGCCTTGAGCGGCTCGTCGCTGCCGGTGCCGCGCTCCACCCTGATTCCGCCCATGGCCACAGCGATCTGACCGACGATCGGGGCGTCGAAGACCTCCTTCTTGCCGAGGAATCGAACGGTGCGGCCGGTCTTGGCAATCGCGACTGCGATCGAGGCCGGATCGAAGTAGCTGCGATGGTTCCCGCACAGAATCGCCGGACCGGAAGCCGGGATGTTCTCGATCCCGTTGATCTCGAAGCGCGCGTAGGGGAAAAACAGGGGTCGGGTGAAAGCGAGCGCCACCTTCTGAAGTTCGAGGCCGACGACCGGCAACTTGGTGACGCCCGGCGGAACATCGAGGTGCAGTACCGGCCAGCGCCTCGCGGCGGCCAGCATCATCAGGCGCGGGTCGGGGTTGACAGCGTACGGATGCCCGACGGCCCCGAGCAGCGGGGCGTCGTAGACACTGTCGCTGTACGCGTAGCTGGTCGCCAGATCGACCCCATGCCGATCGGCCCACTCTCTGACCGCGGCGAGCTTGCCGGCGCTCCAGACGAACGGACCGGCCAGGGTGCCGTCGTAGGTACCGTCGGAGTTGACGCCGTATCGCGTTGCCACGACATCGTCGAGTCCGAGCAGATCAGCAAACGGTTTGACGAGATCGTACGGGGTCGTCGTCGCGAGCACGATGGGGCGACCGGCGGCGCGGTGCTCGGCGAACAGGCCCCCAGCGAATGGTTGGACCCGCTCGACCAATTGGGCCGCTGCGGCTTGGGCGGCCCCTTGCATCACTCCCTGCGATCGACCCTTGGCCAGCGTCACGGCCTGGCGGGCGAGGGCCATGCTGGGCAGCGTCTCACCAATGGTGTTGAACACGTTGTACATCAGCTTCTCGCCCGGGATGGACCGGCTGATGATGCCTGCAGTCCGCATAGCTGCACTGAAGACCTCGCCTGAAGCTCCGGACAGCAACGTGCGGTCGAGGTCGAAGAAGGCAGCAGAGGAAGGCATGGTTCGATGCTACGCCACGCGGATGGGCGCGGTCAGGCCTGAAAAACGGGAAAAGTCCCGCTTGGGGAAGCGGGACTTCTCAACCGTTGGAACCCAGATGTTGGGGGAACATCATGGTGGGTTCTTTTCGAGCGGACCTTGGGGGAAGGACCGCTGCGATGATTGTGAAAGTATGCACGTGAACGTGTGATCTTGCAACCAGAAGTTGATGATGGCCGCTATCTTTTTTCGAGATGGATCTCCGCCAGCTCTCCGCATTGGTCGCGATCGCCGATCATGGCTCGTTCTCTTCGGCCGCGCGTGCGCTCTACACGGTGCAGTCCAACATCTCCGGACACATCTCGCGACTCGAGAAGGAACTCGGGGTGATCCTCGTCGACCGCCAGCGGGGCGGGCTCACCGACGACGGCGGCCTCGTCGTGGAACGAGCACGTCGCATCCTGCGCGAGATGGACGACATCAGTGCCGACATGGCGAGTCGCGGCGATTCGGTCAGCGGTGACTCCCGGCTCGGCGTGATCGGTACAACCGCACGCTGGCTCATGCCCCAACTCCTTCCGGCGATCAGCCACGATCATCCCCTGGTCCACGTGACCGTTTACGAGGGCAGCACGACGACCCTCATTCCGCGTCTCGTTGCGGGGTATCTCGACGCCTGCATCGTCCACCTCCCGGTCGATGATCCCGAACTGGTCGTCGAGCCGTTGTTCGCCGAGGATCTGATCGTCGTCGTCCACAACGGCCACCCCTGGGCAACCGAAGACGAGTTGTCGCTGCAGCGCGTGGCAAGTGAGCCGCTACTCCTTCCCCCCAAGGGAACGGCGATGCGGCGAATCCTCGACCGCGCCGCTGCCTCGGTCGGCACGTCGCTGCGACCACAGAGCGAGATCGACGGAGTGCGTCTGCTCACCTCGCTCGCGATGGAAGGCTACGGCGCAGCGATTGTCCCCTCGACCGCCGTGCCCCGGTGGTTGAAGGGAGACTTCACCCGGATCAACGTCCCGGAACTCCCCCGTCGAGTCGTCGGCTGGGTCCAGCGCCGGCGCCCCGCGCCCGGCGCCCCGACTCGAGCGGCCCTGCGAACGATGCGCGAAGTTCTCGAGACGAGCGGCGCTGTGCAGCACGGAGTCCACATCGGATCCGACGCATTCCCACTCGGCAAGAACGGCTGAGCGGGCGGCCGCGACAGACTTCGGCGGTCGTCGAACGGCTGAGCCCGATTAGAGTCCACCCGATGCCGTCGTTCGGATTGACACAGCCCGTACCGATCCGGGCGCGTGTCCCGGGTGCTGCTCGAGTCGAGGTCAAAGCTCTGGATGGCCGATCCGTCGTATGGCTTGACGTCGACGCCACCTTGAGAAAAGGCGCGTTGTCCTCGGACGCATCGTCGATGATCGCCGCCGCCGCCATCACCGCTCGCGAACAGGGCTATCCACTTGTGGCCGTGATGGGGTCCTCTGGCGCCGACATCGCCGAGGGCTTCAGCGCCCTGCACGGCTGGGGACTCGCGGCGAAGGCACTCACGGACTGCAGTGGCGTGGTGCCGACCATCATGATCG
>JANOEM010000347.1:0-1509 GCA_031413195.1 Actinomycetes bacterium | reverse complement strand
GACCTCGAGATGGGTCTTGTCGGCATACCGATCCATCCAGTCCCGGTAGGCGTCCACCGCCCGCAGTACCGCCCGGCGCGCCTGAGCGGGCTCGAAGCCGTTGTCACGGGCGGCGGCGGCGACGCTCGCAGCGAGCCGCTTCACATCCCACTCGAACGGGCCGTGCGAGGCCTCGTCGAAGTCGTTGAGATCGAACATCAAACGACGCTCAGGGCTGGCGAACGCACCGAAGTTCAACAGATGGGCATCGCCACACAACCGCACCTCGAGGTCGGTCGACGGGCCTGACGCCAAGTCGAACGCCATGGCCTGGGCCGAACCGCGCAGGAACGTGAACGGTGAGACGCTCATCCTCGCGAAACGCAACGGCACGAGGTCCGGCACACGACCATGGTTCGACTCGACCAGCACCTCGACCGGATCGCGACGATCCGCCGCCGGAGCCCATGTGGCATGAATCGACCGCGGCACCGACACACGCCGAACCTTGCCGGGGAGGCGTCGATCCTGCGGTGACATGATCGGGACATCGAACGCCGGGATGACAGAGGTGTCTCGCTTGGTCTGACCTCCTCGATCCCCCAGAGGTTCGGTCAGATGCAGTTGAAGTTCTTGTTCTCGTTGATGACATCGCCTGCGCTGGTCACGATGAACGTGCCCCTACATCTGTTGATGCCAGTGACATTGCCTGTTCCGTCCAACGTGGACGCGATCGCGTTCCCATCGGTATCGGTTCCGGCGCACGAGCCGGTCACTGTGCCTCGGGCCAGGCTGACGTTGGCGTTGCATTCAAGGACGCCGTCGAGCGTGATGCTCTGATCGCGAAGAACTGCCTGGGTCGACGTCTCCATCAGCCTCGCCACACCTGACCCGCGAAGGGACGTCCCGGCATCGGGCGATCCGGACGCTGGAGCATCTGTCGGTTCAGACGCTGGAGCATCTGTCGGTTCAGACGCTGGAGCGTCTGTCGCTTCGGACACTGGCGCTTCGGTCGGTTCGGACGTTTGCTCGTCACTGGAGCATCCGGTGACGAAGGCGAGCAGAGTGAGCGCAACGCTCACTCCGAGCACGACACGTCGGGGGGAAAAACTTCCTGAAGATTTTGACATGCGGCGAACGTACCTGGGGTGTTCATGATCGATCGTGCTGTGCTGGGATGGTTTCGAGGTATGGGGTTAACAGGGATGCCGTCCCCAGCGACGGAAGTTGAAGTCAGCAATACGGACGGCTACGGGTTGATGCTCGAACGCGCCTCCCTCGGCGGCTGGCGCTCATCGTCACCGCGTTTTCCCGCCTCGATGCCTGGCAGTCTCGACTCTTATGGCCTAATTGAGCAGTGCAGACGGTGACACGACGAGCAGGGGTCGATTCGCGACTTAGGGACGCGTCATACGGAGTTCTCTCGGCGCCTGCGGGATTCGGCAAGACGACCACGGTGCGCAGCACTCTGGCGGAACCTCGACACGGCACGCCCGACCGTGTCGTGTGGGTTGAACTCGGGACTGCGTT
>JANOEM010000346.1:0-3525 GCA_031413195.1 Actinomycetes bacterium | reverse complement strand
CTTGGTCCTGTTGCAGGCCAGCGCCGGTGCGCTCGGCGGCCCATCTCTCCAGGCGATCCTTCCCGACCTTGTGCCCGCTGACGAGCTCACCGCAGCTGTGGCACTCGGCATCACGAGCTGGAACTCGGGCAGGGTGATCGGGCCGCTGCTCGCCGCTGTACTGGTCCCGATCGGCGTGCAGTGGGCGGTTGCGGCCAACGCCGCGAGTTTCGCGGTGCTGTGGATTGCGATCCTCGTCTGTCGTCGTCGCTTCATGCCGGCATCGCCCACATGGGATTCGATACGGGCCGAGTTGGCGTCAGGCGTCCGGGCGTTACGCCGTAGTCCGGGGTGCGTGGCCGCAGTCACGAGCATCGTCGCGATCCACATCTGCATGGTTGCGTTCATGGGCCTGATCCCGACGACCTCACGAGAACTGCTGCGGCGCGGCGGCGGCGCTGTATCGGACGAGTCGGTCACCGCGATCGCGGCTCGGCTGCTGTCTGCCCAAGGTCTCGGCGCAATCGTCGGCTCGTTGCTGGTCGCCAACCTCGTCCGCCGCTTCCGCCGATCCAGCATCATCACCGTGGCCCTGTCCGTGGTCTCGGTGCTGGTAGCCGTTCATCAATTCGGACCCGGCTGGGTCTCGACAGCGGCCGTCATCTTCGTGATGGGTTCGTGCATCGCCGCCGTTCAGAGTGTCTTCGGCGGCGTCGTGCAGCGCGACGCAACACCGCAGCATCGGGGTCGAATCCTGTCGTGGTACCAGGGCCTGAACGGCCTTGCCTACGGCATCGGGTTGCTGTTGCTCGGTCTCGCCGCCGACCGGTTCGGGTTGCGCGCCACGTTCATCGTCTCCGGCATAGTCACGGCGGCGCTGGTGATCGGCGCACGTCGGTCGACGATCTGGGTTGCTGCGATCGATGGCGAGCCGCTCCCGGCGACCCACCACAGCGTCTCGCGGCCGTCGGAGTCGTTGGGCGCCACAGTCTCCTGAGCCGTCAGGTCGGCAACGACGACACGAACGAGTCGATCTGATCGGCGACGTCGCCAGCGTGGGTCTCGTGCATCGAATGTCCACCTCCCCCGATCACCACCAGCCGGGCCGATGGCATCTTCCGCTCCAGGTACTGTCCGGATGCTGCGTACTCGGGGCGGTCCAATTCTCCGGCCAGGACCAGTGTCGGGGTCTCGATCTCGGCCAGGCGATCCATCACGACCGAGTCCTCCTGCAGGTTGAGACTTGCGACCTGGACCGGGACATCGAAACGGTGGGCATTTCGCCGTGACCGATCGTTCCATTCCTCGCGCTTGACGGGATCACGGAAGCCGGGTCCGGTGTTGAGGACGATGACCCCGCGGACCCCTCCCGGCCTGGTCGCAGCGAAAGCAAGTGACAGGTAGCCCCCGAGGGAATGGCCGATCAAGACCGCCCGCCCCCCGAACTCGACCAAGACACGGTCGAGTTCGATCAACGCACGATCGCGGGTGTAATCGGCCGGGTCGTCGGTCACCGGCGATCCACCGTGGCCGGGCAGATCAACGGCAACGACCTGGTACCGGTCGTCGAGCAGGCTCCTGCACGAGTCCCATGTCGACGCCGACATGCCGAGGCCGTGCACGAACACCAAAGGGGCACCCGTTCCACTCTTCACCACGTTGATGCCCATGTCGATGCCCATGTCGTGTGACCCTCCATCCAGGTCCGATCGAGTGATCCCCTGCAAGATCATCCGAAGCAGCATCGCATCCGGACCCGGCCGCCACTCGCATCGGCGGGGTCGCTGGTCACGCCGTAGCCTGGCGATCGACGGGCAGCCGCCCGTCAAGCACGCACAGGGAAACGCAGAATGACTCAGGCATGGGGTCGCGGCATCGCGACCGTCGCACACGATGGCTCCGTCCTCGACACGTGGTACCCCCATCTCGGCCTCGGCGAAGTACCACCTTCGCCTGCGACCGATGATCTCGCTGCGCTGGTTGGCACGGACACGATCCGCGGGGTCACGACCGTCGGAGTGTCGACAGTGATCGACACTGCCGAGGCACCGGCCGACGCATCGGACGTCTACCTCCGGCTCCACCTGCTCTCGAATCGGTTGATGAAGCCGCGCACGATCAACCTCGACGGCCAGTTCGGGTTGTTGACCAATGTGGCATGGACCAACCTCGGTCCAGTTGCCGTTGCATCCGTCGACGATGTCCGGATCCGCGCCCGTCGGGCAGGCCAGGTGCTCTCGGTCCACAGCGTCGACAAGTTCCCTCGGATGACCGACTACGTCGTTCCCGCGGGCGTGCGCATCGCGGACGCCGATCGAGTTCGACTCGGTGCCCACCTGGCATCCGGAACCACCGTGATGCACGAGGGTTTCTGCAACTTCAACGCGGGTACTCTCGGCACCTCGATGATCGAGGGTCGGATCACGGCAGGCGTGATCGTCGGTGATGGCTCCGACATCGGTGGTGGTGCGTCGATCATGGGGACGCTCTCTGGCGGCGGCACCGAACAGGTCACGATCGGGGAGCGTTGCCTATTGGGCGCCGAAGCCGGGATCGGTATCAGCCTCGGCGACGAGTGCGTGGTCGAAGCCGGGCTCTACGTCACCGCCGGCACGTTGGTCACGTTGCTCCCCGAAGGCGAGGTGGTCAAGGCCAGGACCCTCAGTGGCGCTGCCGGGCTGCTCTACCGCCGTAACAGCGTGTCAGGCGCCGTCGAGGCGCTGCCGCGTTCGGTGAAATGGGACGGCCTCAACAGCATCCTCCACAAGAACTGACTGCATTCTCAACCGTGTGTCGCAGGTCCCTATCTGTACATATCGTGCCTCAGCTTGATGTACACTTTGGAGATGGACGTTGGAGTCACCGAACTCAGAACCCACCTCGGCCGCTGGATCGACGCCGCACGCGAGGGCAACGACGTCGTCATCACCGATCGAGGAACGCCGGTTGCCCGAATCGTCGCCCTTGACTCGACAGCGGTCATCGACCGTCTCACGGCACAGGGCGTCATCAGTCGCCCCATCCGGTCGACCCGGCCGGTCGCCGGTGACCGGCACCGACCAAGGCCGAAACGACCGGTTGCTGACATCGTCAGTGACCAGCGTCGCTGAACGTGGCCCTCGTCTATTTCGATTCGAGCGCGCTCGTCAAGCTCGTGCTCGAAGAGGTCGGGTCCGACATCGCCGCAGCGTTGTGGAACGCATGCGATGTTGCGCTGTCGAGTCGACTGGCCTACCCCGAGGTGTGCGCTGCGCTCGCAGCGGCCGGCCGCAACCACGACTTGACCGAGTCGGAGGCGTCAGCGGCTGCAGCTGAATGGGAGCTGTTCTGGGCATCGATGCGTCCGGTCGAGTTGTCAGCCGACGTCGAGCGCGCTGCTGGTTCACTTGCAGCAACTCTTCAGCTGCGCGGTGCCGACGCCGTTCATCTCGCCAGCGCAATGGCACTCGGCTCGACGGATCTCGCCGTAGCGGTCTGGGACAAGCGCCTTCACGCCGGAGCCACCGCGGTCGGCCTCGCCGTCGCTCCAGCCACGCTCGGGTGACA
>JANOEM010000345.1:0-1952 GCA_031413195.1 Actinomycetes bacterium | reverse complement strand
GACAATGTTGATGACCTTGATCATCGGGTTGATCGCAGGTCCAGCGGTGTCCTTATAAGGATCGCCGACCGAATCGCCGGTGACAGAAGCCTTGTGTCCATCGCTGCGCAATCGACTTCACCGTCACGTTCTCAGAGGCGGTCACCGGGTTCGATGCCTCCGACGTGGATCTCTCGGCGTCGACAACCGGCGGCGCCCTGGTCGCCTCGGTCTCGGGCAGTGGTCCGGTGTACGGGGTGGCTGTGACCGGCATGACCGGCACCGGAGACGTGATCGCTTCGATTTCCGCCGGCGCCGCTACCGACACGGCCGGCAACACCAGTGCCGCCTCGACCTCCACCGACAACACTGTCACGTTCGACGGTGTAGCTCCGACCGTCACGTTGAAGCAGGACGCAGCTCAAGCTGACCCGACCAACGCCGGTCCGATCAAGTTCACCGTCGATTTCAGCGAGAACGTGACCGGTTTCGATGCTGCCGACGTGGTCCTCAGCGGCACGGCGTCGCCCGCCACGGTGTCGTTCAGCGGCAGCGGCGCGACCTACTCGCTCAGTGTCGACGGCATGACCGGGTTCGGCACGGTGCGTCTCGCGGTCAGGGCGGGCGCAGCGATCGACGGTGTGGGCAATCCATCTGGCACGGTCACCGTCATCGACGACACCGTAACCTACGTTCCGGGAGATCCGAACCCAGGTGTCAACAACGCGCCGGTTCTGACAGCGCCTGCAACTGCCAACGCCGAACTCGGAGTCGTGGTGCCGATGACCGGTGCCAATGCGATCTCGGTCGTCGACCCCGATGCATTCCTCGATCCCGTATCGGTCACGGTCACGGTCGCTGATGGGACCGCTTCGGCTACCGCCGCAAGCGGTGCGACGGTCGCGGGTTCGGGAACGGCTGCGGTGGTCGTCACCGGGTCGATGGCAGCCGTCAACGCCACACTGGCCGGCCTCACGATCACGTTCACCGAGTTCGGGTCGAAGGCCGTCACGCTCACTGCTGACGATCTCGGGCACTCGCCGGCGCCGGCGTTGACCGCAACCAAGACGATCGCGTTCACGGTCGTCGACACTGTTCCGCCGGTGATCAAGGTCCCGAGCGTGACGGTCCAGGCCAACAGCGATCCCGGCAAGGCTGGGGCCGTGGTGATCTACGTCGTCACCGTTTCCGATGGCGGGAGCCCGAAGTCCAGCGCGGTCCTCATCGAGGCTGCGCCGCCGACTGCCACCTGTTCGCCGGCGTCGGGTTCTTTCTTCCCGATCGGCACGACGACCGTGACCTGCATAGCCAAGGACTCGGCCGGCAACACGTCCACGGCCTCGTTCAGCGTGGCCGTGACCGATATCGAGAAGCCCACGATCACGCCGCCGGCGACGCAGTTCGTCATCTTGCCGACGGGGCAGTCGTCTGGTGTGGTGACGTACCCGGTGCCGACCGTTGCCGATAACAGCGGCACGGTGACGGTGTCATGTGAGCCGCAGTCGGGAACCGTGTTCCCCGTCGGCACCACCACGGTCACCTGCACGGCGACCGATCCGTCCGGCAACTCCGCGGCCGCATCGTTCTCGGTGATCGTCTCGTCCGACGAGCTGCCTCGCACTGGCGGTGGAACCGGCCCGCTCCCGCTGGCGCTGATGTTGCTTGTGATCGGCCTGGTGATGACGGCAATCGGTCGCCGCCGCCGCCGAGTCTGACCTGGCCGGGGCAGTTCCTCGTTCGAACGCGGCGGTGGGGCAGGTCCGCGGGCGTCTTGCCGGAATCGGCGTCGATGACCACGGAATCACCTCGTCGCCGGATTCGAGCGCGAAGAGTGGCCGAACGACACCACCATCTGTCGGCCTTTCATTCTGTGGCCACCCGTAGGTCACGTCACGTTCACTTGGCTGTCACCCTTGACCTTTAACGTCGCAACCTATGGTTACCACTTCGCAAGTGTGCGATCTCGGCGAATT
>JANOEM010000344.1:0-3558 GCA_031413195.1 Actinomycetes bacterium | reverse complement strand
GCAAAGCTGCGCTGGTCGGGCCGGCCATCGAGCACGTCGGAGGCCAGCAGGATCATCCCCGCACATGTGCCGAACACCGCCAAGCCGGCACCGATACTGTTGGCAAGAGGTTCGAACAGCCCCGACGTGGTGAGCAGGCGGGACATCGTCGTGCTCTCACCACCCGGCATCACCAACGAATCGAGATCCTCGAGGTCCGAGGGAAGCCGGACCTGGCGTGATTCGACGCCGCACTCAGCAAGCGCCGACTGATGCGCCGCGAAAGCTCCCTGTAAGGCGAGCACCCCGACCAGCACCGGGAGGCTCCATTCCAGACGGCTGCACCGCGGTTACCAGCCGCGCTCGGCGAACTTCTGATTGACCTCGTCCATACCGATGCCGGTCATCGGAGCACCGAGCCCGCGACTGACCTTGGCCAGGATGTGTGGGTCGCGGAAATGGGTGGTGGCCTCGACGATTGCCTTCGCCCGTGGGAACGGATCATCGCTCTTGAAGATGCCCGAGCCGACGAACACCGCTTCGGCCCCCAACTGCATCGCGAGCGCTGCGTCGGCGGGAGTCGCGATTCCGCCTGCGCAGAACATCGGAACCGGCAGCCAACCGGTCTCTGCAATCTCTTGAACCAACGGAAGCGGCGCTTGCAGGCGCTTGGCCCATTCGAACAATTCGGCCGAGTCAGCCTGGGTGATCTTGCGCATGTCACCGATGATCGAACGCAGGTGACGCACCGCCTCGACGATGTTGCCGGTGCCGGCCTCGCCCTTCGAGCGGATCATGCATGCGCCTTCGGAGATTCGCCGCAATGCCTCGCCGAGGTTGGTCGCGCCACACACGAACGGGACCGCGAACTTGTACTTGTCGATGTGGTGCGTCTCGTCGGCAGGAGTCAACACTTCGCTCTCGTCAATGAAATCGACTCCCAATGCCTCGAGGATCTGGGCCTCGACGAAGTGGCCGATCCGAACCTTGGCCATCACAGGGATCGAACAAACGGCCTGGATCCCGTCGATCATCTCCGGATCACTCATTCGGGCGACGCCGCCGTCGCGACGGATGTCGGCGGGGACGCGCTCGAGTGCCATCACCGCACATGCTCCGGCGTCTTCGGCGATCTTTGCCTGCTCGGGGTTGACGACGTCCATGATCACGCCGCCTTTCAGCATCTCGGCCAGGCCCCGCTTGACGGGGTAGGTACCGGTAGCGCGCGAAGACTCGACAGAACTCATTACGTCATCGTACCGAGGCATGCGTCAAGGTCAATCGATCATTTCAACGGTCGTCCTCGATCGAGGCGCCACCACGCACCCGAATCCCACGGCCGAATCTCACGGCCGAATCTCACGGCCGATTGTCACGGATAGGGCACCGAGTTGATGTCGGCACCGGCAGGAACCGTTGCGGCCTTGCCGACCCGGGCGAGTTCGACAAAGGTCCGTCCGGGGAACAGCGGAATGGTCGATCCGGACGCGTCGGTCAGCAGAAACGGGGACAATCGATCGGGGCGGGTCCAGATCCCCTTCTGCAGCGTGCCATCGCTGTACACCCACAACTCCCCCGTCCCGATGGTCTGCGCCTCGGGGCTGCGACCGTCAGCAGGGCTTGGCCGATACGCAACGAAGATGACCAGCACGTTCTGCGTACTGACCTGGGCGTCGAACACGGTGTCCTTGTGAGGGAGGTCGTCGGAGAAGCGCAGGAACGATTCCGAAGCGGGATCCCACTTCCAGATCACCCGCACGTTGTCCATCGAGATCTTGGCTGCGGAGATTGGCTCGCCGACCGGTTTGTCGTCCGGATCTCGATACTCGAACTGTGGCTCGGGGGCTGCGGCATCGGGGGGTGCCAGCGCATACAACGCCGACACGTTCGAGTACAGATCATGGGGACCGGGACGCTCTGTCCGGAAGAACGGTCCTCCGACCCTCGGACTGATCTCGCGGAGGTCGCTCGCGACGATTGCATCCGTGACACGACGATTCCCGCCGCTCCAGACGAAGAGCGGCCGGTTGAACGACCCGACGAGATCGACGTCCTGTGTCCGACCGGATCTGATCGGGCCAACGGGATCTGCCCCGTTGCTGTGGAACACAGCCGCGAATCGCGTCAGCTGCTCGACGTTCTCCTCGAAGACGATGTCGGCTTCGTTGAGGCCTGATTGAGGTCGGGCCTTGGGGTGATTGTCGATCTTGACGACCATCGCGGGTCGGTCGGCGTCGACGCCGTCGGGAAGTGGCAGCCCCGTGAGTGGCCAGGTGGGCACGTCGGGCATTGTGGTCGAGGTCGCCTGTTGCTTGGGCTCGGTGCTGGTCGTGGTGGTCGGAGTCGGCTTCGGCTTCGATGTGGTGGCGGGTTCGAGAGCGATCGTGGGAACGGTCGTGTCGGCTTGCGGCGCCGAGTCATCGCTGCACGCAGCCGCAACGAGGGCAACGCAGAGCGCAAGCACGGCCGCCCGTCGGCGAGTACCGAGCTTGGACACCATCGCCCTACATCTCCCTCAGGAGCTCGATCCGCTCGTCGAGCGGTGGATGGGTGTCGAACATGTGGTGGATGCGACCGAGTCGACCACGATCACCGACCCCGGACAACGGCTGTTCGATCCACATGTGGGCAGTCGCAGTGGATGCCGAGTGGGTGACGGTGGTGTCGGCGCGAAGCTTCTCGAGAGCCGAGATCAGGCCGGGCGGATACCGGGTCATCTGGCACGCTGAAACATCGGCAAGGGTCTCACGCTTTCGGCTCACGGTTGCTTGCATGAGCTTGGCGAGCAATGGTGCAAAGAGCAGCAGAGCAAAGCCGAGGTAGGCCAGCGGGTTGTTCGTGTCGCTTTGGTCGCCATCTCGTCGGACACGCCCACCGTTCCACCACATCATCCGGATGCCGAGATCGGTGAGCAGCGCGATCGAGCCGACGAGCGTGACGACCAAGGTCGAGACGAGGATGTCGTAGTTGCGGATGTGCGACAATTCGTGGGCGAGGACACCTTCGAGTTCGACCCGGTTCATCGTCTCGAGCAGGCCGGTAGTAACGGCGATCGCGGCATGTTTGGGATCGCGACCCGTCGCAAAGGCGTTCGGCGCAGGATCGGCGATGACATACACGCGTGGCTTGGGAAGACCGCTCGAGATGCAGAGTCCCTCGACGAGGTTGTGCAGTCGCCGGTACTGCTCAGGGTCTGCCGGGACGGCACGACTGACCCGGAGCGCGATTGCGTCGGCTTTCCAGTACGACATCCCCGCCATGGTCGCTGCGAACAGCAGTGCCACGATGGTGGCGACGAGGCCATGGCCGATGAATTGACCGAAAGCGGCGCCGACGGCGACGAGGAGAGCGACGAAGACGGCGACGAGGCCGACACTCTTGCGCTTGTTGCTGCGGATGAGTTCCAACATGGTGAGTTGTGTTCAGAATCGACTGACCGGGCACATTGTGATCCCAGGCTGCGTACGACTCAGAACTGCACCTTTGGGGCGTCGCGCGATCCGGCGTCTGCCTCGAAGTACTCGCGGCGCTCGAACTTCATCATCCTGGCGAGGATCACGGTCGGGAACTGATCGAGCG
>JANOEM010000343.1:0-8150 GCA_031413195.1 Actinomycetes bacterium | reverse complement strand
GTCGGCGAGGTGGTGGTGGTGGTGGTCGGCGAGGTGGTGGTGGTGGACGAGCTCGTGGTGGTGGTGGTCGGGCTCGAGGAGTCGGCGAAGGTGAGGGTGTATTCGCCGAGCGAGCCGTAGGTGACGAACCCGGTGGCGGGTGTCAGCCATGAGGTGGGCGCCACCTCGACGGTGAACGCTCCGGCGCTTGCCGGCACCTCGGTGGTGAGCGACCAACCCGATGCGGCCGACGGCTCCACCGCTGCCACGACGTCGCCCGCACTGTTGCGCACGATGAGTCGGGCGAGGAGGTTCGTCGCAGGTGGTGGGGCGGTGACGGTGACCCGTGCGGCGTTGCCGGTCGGTGTGAACTGGAAGACGTCCGCGGCGTCGCCGACGCCGATGAATCCACTGCGGGTGCCAACCGACACGACAGTTGCGCCGGGGGCCGTGTTGGCGTGATCGTCGGGTCGGAACCCGCCTCGTGCTCCGATCGCGGCGAGGTCGCCTTCGGTATTGTTCGCCCCCGGATACTGCCCGTTCGACCACTGGGTGACGGCGCGGCTGTACGGGGTACCCATGATCGGTCCCCAACTCCCGTGACCGCTGTAGTAGCCGGCCGTCGAGGTGCCGTCGTGTTGCAGCGAGAGTGTGTGGCCGGCCTCGTGCGACGTGGCGTCGGCAACGACCTTCGCTGCGCCCCCGCTGAGGTTGCCGGAGAACACGTAGTTTGCGTGGGCGGTGCTCGACGTGAATACGTTGAGCAGTGCGATCCCACCGATGCGGGTCCCGTTGTTGGCTGTCGCGTACCAGTCCGACGACGTGATCACGGTGCGGCTCCCGAAGGCCGTGTCGGTCGGCGACGTGCGGCGGAGCCCCTCGAGTCCGGGGTCCTGTGTTGTGACGTCGATGTCGAACGGTGCGTAGTCGTCGGCGACGCGTTGGTAGATCTCGAAGATGCGGGCCAGCTCGGTGTCGGAGAACATCGACGGATTACCGTCGATGTCGTAGGGCCGGTTGTCGAACGGGCCGATCGAGTACTGCGTGTTCCAGTACTCGTTCTGCATCAGGTGGCCGTCGAAGTCGAGGTAGACGACCTTGGTCGACGACGGCAACGAGTGCAGCGCGAACACGTCAGCCGGCACGGGGGCGAGCGCCACATCAGGCGTCGACGGCGCCGCCTCGCCTGCCGCTGCCGGCTCGATGTAGCCCGCCATGCCGTTGGACGACAGGAACGCCGTGGGGTCGTCGAGGAACTGGGCAGAGAGTTCGTCGGGTGTCGTGTCGAGGTTGTCGGCGACCTGCTCGCGCACACTCGGCGGTGCCTGTTCGATCCACGCCGCCGCTTCGGGCCCGGTGGCGATGAGTGAGTTGCTGTTGGCCGGGGCGAGCTCAGCAAGAAGTGGCTCGGCACCGTCGGGAATGGCGATGGCGTCCGTCGAATTGATCGGTGTCGCGGCGACCGAGGACGTCGCCGGGTTCGGCTCTGCGGTGTTCGGCGCAGCGGTATTCGGCGCAGCGGTGTTCGGTGCAGCGGCGACGACCGGTGGTGGGGCCGACCCGATCGGCGTCAATGGGTCGTCGGCCGATGCCGACCAAGAGCTTTCGGCGTATGCCGACGCGGCGATTTGCGCCGACGGTTGCGGCTGTCCCTGGTGGGTGAAAGCGAGTGCGCCCGCGAGTGATCCAACCGTGACCGCTGTTGCGATCAGCGCTCGGTGGAAGTGCATCGTGTTCCCATGATGACGCAGTTGACGGACATCGTTGCGATGTCATCGGAATCAATCGCCTCCAGCAGCACCGCAAGTGGGCAATGTTGCCGCGATCTTGCCAATTCCGGTCCCTCCGGTCTTTCCGGACCCGACCCCGACAGACCGGTCTTCACCCGGGGGCGTGTCGGAACGGATTGGTCACCACGAGTCGATTGAACGCTTGGCCGTCCTGCAGATCTTCGGTGAGCAGGCGGTCGCAGCCGAGTTCGATGGCGCTTGCCACGATGAGGCTGTCCCACCACGAGAGCGAAAAGCGATCCTCGAGATCCCAGGCGGTCACCACGGTGGCGTGGTCGATGACGATGGGTCGCCACGCCTGGAGGTCTCGAATGTCGTTGCGGGCTGTCGCTTGATCGAGCCCCGGCGCCAGCTTGTGAGTGACCGTGACATAGTACTCGTTCAGTACCTGCACGCTCGTTCGCCCGGACTCGGTGCGCCAGAGGTGTTCCATCCATGCCCCGGCGAGTGGCTGCTTGTCGGGCTCGGAGGTGTCGCGGGTGTACACCAACACGTTGGTGTCGACGAAGGTGGTCACGTCACGCCGTCAGCGCTGGTGCAATTCGTCGCGGCTCGGCAGCGTTGCACCGGGTGGCTTGAGCGGTGCGCCGCGCCGTTGGAGGTAGGAGTGTCGAGCCCGCTCGTAGTCCAGGGTGCTTCGCCGTCGTTCCTCGAGCAGTTGGCCGACCCAGCGCGACACGCTCGTGTCGTGACGGGCGGCTTCGATTCGCGCCCATCGCGCGGTGTCCTCATCGAGTGTGATCGTCACATTTCGCACGAACTCAGTGTAGCACGAAGTTCGTGGGCCGCCTCCCGTTGTTCCTGATCCGCAGATCATGCCAATGAGAATTTGCCCGGGGGTTCAGCGGATAGGGCGCCAGGTGCTGTGTTTGGGGTGACTGAACCGGCGGACGAGCACGATGGTGATGGCGAAGCCAGATCACCAAGAAGGTCGACAACTCATCGAGCGTCTCGCGAAGTCAGCACCCTCCACGCGGACATCATGCGCCAAAGGGGTCCGACCCAGTTGAGTGGTCGATGCGGGTGTCTCGCGGGCCGGTACCTCGAGTCGTCTGTGATGCAGCAGCTACGTCCTCAGGTCGACGCGATCGGTGGAGTGTTCACGCACATGCGCTCGGGCGCTGGCGCGCACGAGGTCGACGTGGCCGATGCCGGCCATAACGTGTGGTTGCGTGTCCGGTTGGGCAATCGCTTCGTGACGGGTTTCTTCGCGCACGCAGGGGCCGTCGCTTACGAGTTGGTCGACCGCATCTGGGCGCTCCTGATCACCGACGTGTGATGGTGATCAGAGCAATTCGATTGGGCTGTTGATGCTTGGTGCGTTGCCCAATCGGGCGTCGGCCGTGAGCAGGGCCCACGCGCCTGTCATCTCGGCGAGGGCGACGTAGGTGGCGTCGTACGCGCTGAGATTGTGTCGGAGTGCCCACATTCTCGGTCGGGGCCAGTCGGCGGGAAACCGGGCCAATGCCAGGCGGGTGAAACCGTCCAACGCGAACGTTCCCTGCTGGTCGGTCAGGATCTTGCGGACGACGAGATGAGTGGGAGCCGCCGTGCGACGGGAACAACGACGTGCAGTTTCTCGCATCGGATTTCTCAATCATGGTGGTTGTTGCGGCGGACCAGCGTCCGGCGATGAAGAGCCGGTCCTTGTCGTCGAGGTCGTTGATGTCGGGTTCGGGACGAACGGATGGGCGTGTGATTGGTTGGACGTGGATCCGGCGTTCGAGGATGACATCGCGCTCAGCCGATACCGCAACCAGGATGTGAT
Organism: Actinomycetes bacterium; assembly: GCA_031413195.1. Taxonomy (GTDB): domain Bacteria; phylum Actinomycetota; class Acidimicrobiia; order Acidimicrobiales; family Ilumatobacteraceae; genus WLMZ01. Next base: position 4,613 of record JANOEM010000343.1, on the reverse strand, counting down.
CGCCGGCGACGTCCAGCCGAGGAGCACCGCCGCAACCGAGCCAGGCCTGAGCGTTTAACATGCGGTCTGCCATGAGCGCCAGCACCGGAAATGAAGGCGGCGTGACCGACACGCAAACCTTGGTGCCTCGCAACCGGGTCAACGAACGCAACGCGGTCGCCATAGCGCTCGTTGCGGGGCTTGTTGCCTCGCTCTCCGGTGCCGAGCCCACCGGCTCGACCGTGATCGGCTCGTTGCTGATCGTCGCCTCAGTCTCGGCAGCGGTGTGGGCCTCAGCTTCTGCTCCATGGTGGGCACCTGCCGGAGCTGCGGGCATCGCTGCCGTCCTTTCGCTCCAGCCGATCCTCGCGCTCATCGGAGCGCTGGCGTTCCTCGGCGGGCTCCTCATTGGAGTTCGCCGGAACGATCAGGCCGAGTTGCAGGCAGTGGTCGCCGCGGTGGCGCTGAACGTGCTCATCCGGTCACAGCTCCACGGCTTCCTGGGGCTGTCCGCGATCGTCGGCATCTCAATCGGCATCGCACTCTTCGTGGTCGGCCTCCGGCGCCGCTCGGTGGCGATCCGCCGGGCGGGCTGGATCGCTTCTGCAACGGTCTCTGCGGTCGCGGTGATCGCCGTGCTCGCCGCCGGCGTGTCGGCGATGTCGGTCCGTTCTGACCTCACACGAGGAGCCCAACAGGCCCGTCAGGCAGTGGATGTGCTCAACACCGGCGACTACCAGCAGGCGGCCGTGCTGTTCGGCGACGCCTCACAGGCGTTCGAATCCGTTGTCCGACGCCTCGGCGGGCCACTCGGCCAACTGGCTCTCCTTGTGCCCGGAGTTGCCCAGAACGTGTCAGCCGGAGCCGACCTCGCCGCCGCTGCCAGCCGTTCCTCCGGCGACGTGGCTACAGCGCTCGGACGGGTCGATCCTGGATCACTCCGTGTGGTCGACGGAGCGATCGACATCGAAGCCGTACGCGCCGTCGATCAGCCGCTCACGGATGTGCAGGACAGCTTGGCCGAACTGCGACAGGTGACCGACGATGTCCGGTCGCCCTGGCTCGTTCGAAGGCTGCAGGACGAACTCGCGGAACTGAACGCCGACTTCGAGGACAAGGAACCCCTCCTGCAGAACGCCATCGACGCGGTCAGGCTGGCGCCGCGACTCCTCGGCGCGGATGATCCACGGCGCTACCTGATCATGTTCACCTCGCCCGCGGAACTGCGTGGAATCACCGGCTTCTTCGGTAACTATGCCGACGTCACGATCGACAACGGACGCATCGACGTGACGGAGTTTGGACGGCGATCCGACCTGGGCGACTTCATCGCCGAGAACGGCGCCACCTGCCGCGATTGCCCGAAGGAGTTCATCGACCACTACGGCCCCTACAGCCTCGCCGTGGGGCCGGATCTCGACGTGCTCGAGTACGGGTGGAGCAACATCACGATGCCCGCTCACTTTCCTGATATCGCGAACGCCTCGAGCGTGATCTACCCGCAGAGTGGTCATTCCGCGGTCGACGGCGTGATCGCCATCGACCCGTACGTCGTCCAAGCGTTGATGGCCTACACCGGTCCCATCGAGGTGCCCGAACTCGCGGTCACCGTCCGGCCGACGGACGCGGCCAAGTTCATCCTCCAAGACCAATACCTGCTCGGTGAAAAGGCTGGCAACAACACCCGAATCGATGCGCTCGACACGCTTGGTCAGCGGGTCATCGAGTCGTTGCTCGCCGGATCTCTGCCCGTGCCGAGCGATCTGGCACGCGATCTCGGGCCGCTCGTGGCCGAGAACCGGCTGCTCGCCTGGACGTCCGATCCGGCGGAGCAAGACCTTTTCGGCCGGATCGGTCTGCTCGGTGCCCTCCCGGAGATGGGTGACGACGGCGGCTTCGGATTCACCGTCGTCAACGGTGGGAACAGCAAGATCGACGTGTTCCTCGAACGCAACACCGATGTGCGGATCGAGACCGGCCCCCGACGGTCAGCGGCTACTGGTCGCCGACGTGACGTTGACGAATGGAGCGCCATCCGGCGGGCTGCCACGGTATGTGATCGGCAACTCTCACGGGCTACCCGACGGCACCAGCCGCATGCTCGTCACGCTGTACGGACCCTCGGCGTTGTGGAGCCTGCTCGTCGACGGTGAACCCGTCGAGTACGACGTCGCGTCCGAGGCCGGCTGGACGGCCTACAGCCGCACCGTCGACGTCGGCCCCGGCGGAACGGTCACGTTCCATCTGGAGATCGAACTCGGTGCACCGGTCGACGATGTCGACGAACCTGTGATCTGGGAACAACCGCTGGCAGATCGAGCGGAGTAGCGGCCAACGGATGACCTGTCGCCTCACAACGAGAGTCGACATTCGCGGTGTCATTCGATAGGTTGACAATGTCGGAGAATTGAAAGGCGCCCATGAAGAAGTTTGCACTCTCGCTCATCATTGCTTCCGCAGCTGTGTTCAGTTTGGGCACTGCGGCTTCGGCGCAGTACGGCAGCACGACCACAACCCCCACCACCGTGGCTCCCACCACGTCGGCGGCGGGGAGTGGGGCTGGTCTTCCCACTACCACTGTTGCTCCCACCACCACTGTTGCTCCCACCACCACTGTGGTCGCCACTACGTCTGGGGCGAGGCTTCCGACCACTGGTTCGGGCGGAATCGGCACCACTACAGGAATTGCGATCGGGCTGTTTGCCGTCGGCTTCGGTCTCTTCATCGTGGCCCGAGTTCGTCGGAGCCGGCCCAGCGCTGCCTGACCAATTCGGTGTCCTGAACGAGCAGTGGAGTCCGAATCGGCGCTTCGACGGTCCAGTCGGTATTATTTCCAGGCTTGTATGTTTCCGCCGCACCGACACCGTCTCGACGGTTGGAGTCGTAACCGATGATGGTGCTGTACGTGTTCGTCGTGTGGACACTCGTGGGGATGGTGACGATCGGATTGCTCCAGATCGCCAAGTTGCTGACGCGCTCGTCCGTGAGCTCGGCTGCGCTGGCCGTTCACGATGACGGTGGCTCGTTCGGTGCTGGCGCCTTCTGGCCACCTCCGCTCGGCGAAGCTTTGCGTCACGCAGCCTGAGTTACGTCATCGATCGGTGAAGCCTGGGTCGCGCCGCGTGTACCGAGGTCGTCAACAAGCAGCCGATGATCCTGCATCCAGCGGTGCCTCGACCACTGTGGGCGGTTGGTTGCGCCCTCGTCGATTGGACCGCTCTTTTGGCCAAATGCCCGCTGCTCATGGACAGCAAGCGGTTTCGCTGGGTGTTGACGTAATCGTGATGAAACCCTGACCTTCGTGTACCGCCACCAACAGTGGTGAACCCTTAGCCTGACGGTGCGGAGGTTCGAATCAGCGGGAGGTCGAAGGCGGGCATGGACGGGCAGGGACCACACGAAGATCAGGCGCGGGACCATTCACGAAACAACCCGCCGGGATCCGCTGGGCCGGCCAGTCGTTCACGCGTCCGTCTCCTCGGGAAGCGAGTCTTCGACGTCGGGACGTCGTGCTTCGTGTTGTTGCTGACGGTGCCGATTCTGTTCGCTGCCGCGGTGGCGATCAAGCTCGACTCTCGAGGACCGGTGATCTGCCGGCACGTCCGGCTCGGCAAGAACAACGTTCCCTTCGAGATGCTCAGGCTGCGGTCCACGGCCGTCGACGCAGATGCGTTGCGGTCTGAACGCGAAGGTCTCCGCGAGAGGTCGGTCCCGTTGCTCGACGTGGCTCCTGATCCACGCTTCACGCGGGTCGGTCGCCTTCTGCGCTGGACATCGATCGACGAACTGCCGCAGTTGTGGAATGTGCTGTGTGGAGAAATGAGTCTCGTCGGTCCGCGACCAGCGCTCCCCTCCGAAACCGAGAGCAGGTCGCTCGATGAAGTGCCCGAGCGCCCACGCGTGCTTCCCGGGATCACAGGGGACTGGCAGGTGTCGGACAAGCCGAGGGCGGGATGAAATGAGGGTCGCTGCCCCCGGCCCCTTCGGGCGACCGGTGGCGCTCTCGCAGTGTGTGGGAGATTTCTCGCCCATCCCGCATTCGCACGCGCTCGTGGGCTAAGAATTGGGGATTCTGGTTGTGTATGCGCTCATCGGTTGGACGCTTCTCGGAGCGCTGACGGTCGGACTGATCAACATTGCCAAGATCCTGGTCTGGTCGTCTGCGCGACCGATTGAACCCGTCGCTGGATCCGGGTCGAACGAGCGAGCCTGCGCGACCGTCGAGCGTCCTGGGAGGGCCGGAGTGCGGGCCGGTTTCGTCGCTCCACGTCAGCCTGGTGACGCCGCTACGTGGTCGTCACCCGCTGCTCGGCGTTCGGCCTGAGCCGCCCGTATCCCACCCGTGCGGATCGGGTCGCATTGTTGCTCCGGGTAAAGCGTTTCTCATGCTGTTCGGCGTAGAGCGGTGCCCCGACCACTCAGAGTAACCATCGACATTTGGTGTGACATCTGTCTCGTGTCCCTCGATCCCGTACCAGCATTGGCGGAGCTGCGCTCCTCGATCTCTCGGCGAACAACCTGATGAAACCATGACGAAATTCCTCTACCACGAACAGTGGCGGGAGCCTAGTGTGAGTGGGGTTGCAGGAGTACCGCCACCGTTTGGCTGAACTTCGGAGAGAAACGCAACCTGC
>JANOEM010000342.1:0-3343 GCA_031413195.1 Actinomycetes bacterium | reverse complement strand
GCAATCATTCATTTAGTTTTCCGCCGAATTTACTGTGTTCAGTGTACCGCATTGTCATGCATCAAGGCCAACACGTCCAGGAGTGTACGGATATCGCCGAAAAACGATTCATGTCACCGCAAGCTACGAAAAACGATCGCTGGCGGTGACATGAACGTTGTGGGGGCGGGGGTTTGTGGGGGGGTGGGGGGTCAGCCTCCGCTGACGTCGGACACCTTCTGCTTGCCGGCCCCGAGGAACGGCATCATCGCCCGGAGTTCGGCGCCGACCTTTTCGATCTGGTGCTCGGCGCCGGCCTTGCGCAGTTCGTTGAACCGCACCCGTCCGCCTTCGCTCTCGGCGATCCACTCCTTGGCGAACTTGCCGGTCTGGATCTCCTTGAGGATCTTCTTCATCTCGAGCTTGGTCTTCGCGTTGACCACCCGGGGACCACGGGTGACGTCGCCGTACTCCGCGGTGTCGCTGATGCTGTACCGCATCCCGGCGATTCCCTCTTCGTACATCAAGTCGACGATCAACTTCACCTCGTGGAGGCACTCGAAGTACGCCATCTCAGGCTGGTAACCAGCCTCGACCAGCGTCTCGAATCCGGCCTGGACCAGCGACGTCACGCCGCCGCACAGCACAGCCTGCTCGCCGAACAGATCAGTCTCGGTCTCCTCGGTGAACGTGGTCTCGATGACCCCGGCACGGGCAGCGCCGATCGCGTCGGCGTACGACAGCGCGAGTTCGTGGGCGCCGCCGGTCGCATCCTGTTCGACTGCGATGATCGCCGGCACACCACCACCTTCGGTATAGGTGCGACGAACGAGGTGACCCGGGCCCTTCGGGGCGATCATGATGACGTCGATCAACTTCGAGGGGCGGATGCGCTTGAAGCGGATGTTGAAACCATGGGCGAAGGCCAGCGCCTTGCCCTTCTTGAGGTGCTTCTTGATCTCGTTCTCGTAGGTTTCCTTCTGCTCGGTGTCGGGCATCGTCATCATGATGACGTCGGCCCACTTGGCGGCGTCGGCAATGCTTTTCACCGTGAGACCTGCGGCCTCTGCCTTTGCGGCCGACTTCGAGCCCTCACGCAGGCCGACGACGACGGGCACCCCCGACTCCTTCAGGTTCAGCGCGTGGGCATGACCCTGCGAGCCGTAGCCGATGATCGCGACCTTGCGGTTGCGAATGATCGACGGATCTGCATCCGCCTCGTAGTACACCTTGGCTGTCATCAGATTGCTTTCCCTTTCACCGCGCGAAGCCGTGCTTCGCGATCCAATTTGGGCAACGCGACCCGACCGGTGCGCTGCAATTCCACGATGCCGTAGCCGCGTAGAAGATCTTCGAAATCATCGAGCTTGTCCGGGTTACCGTCCAAGCTGACCGTGATTGCTTCGACTCCGACGGCCAGAATTTTGCCCTCGAAGATGTTAGTGAGTTCGACCACCTGGCCACGATTCTCGGATGTGACCCGCACGGTGGCGAGCAGCAGTTCACGCTCGACACTTCGCCGCGGATCGAGTTCGCTGATCTTGACGACCTCGATCAACTTGAACAACTGCTTGACCACCTGCTCGACCGGGGCGGACTCGACGTCGACGACGATGGTGATGCGGCTGAGCGCGTCATCCTCGGTCGGCGCGACGGCCAGCGAGAAGATGTTGTACCCGCGACGGGCGAACAGGCTGGCGACCCGGGCGAGCACGCCCGGACGGTTCTGCACCAACACGCTGAGGATGTGGTACGAGGGTTGATTATGGGCCGACGAAACGCTCATCGCAGGAACTCCTTCTTTGCCATCTGCGACGGAGGCAAGAGCACGTCGTCGTTGCCGAAACCGGCAGGAACCATCGGGAACACCTTCTCAGACGCGGCAACACGGAAGTCCACGACCACGGGGCGGTCGTCGATGCCGTTCGCCTTGTCGATCGCCGGCTGCACCTCTTCGGGCGAGTCGACCCGGATTCCGACGCAACCCATTGCCTCGGCCCACTTGACGAAGTCCGGCGTGTCCGGCGAGAGGTAGACCTCGCTGTAACGCTCTTCGTAGAACATCTCCTGCCATTGACGAACCATCCCGAGGTAGCTGTTGTTGAGGATCGCGACCTTGACCGGGATGCGTTCGGTGCTGGCCGTGACCAGCTCCTGGGCGGTCATCTGGAAGCAGCCATCGCCGTCGACGGCCCACACCGTGGCTTCGGGGCGTCCGACCTTGGCGCCAATGGCAGCGGGGACACTGAAGCCCATCGTGCCGAGGCCGCCAGAGTTGACCCAGGTGTAGGGCTTCTCGAAGTTCCAGTACTGCGACGACCACATCTGGTGCTGCCCGACCCCGCTGACCAGGATGGTGTCCTGTGGTGCGCTGTCGCGCAATGCCTCGAGACAGAACTGCGGCTTCAGCGCCTCACCCGGCTCGCTCGGCTCGTAGCTCAGCGGGAACTGCTCGCGCCAACCGCTGACCCTGCTCTTCCACGCATGGGTGTCGGCCTGCACCGCCCCGCCGGCGATCAGATCCTTGATCGCGCGGATGATCTCTTCGATCACGAGACGGCAATCGCCGACAATGGGCACATCGGGTCGACGGACCTTGCCCTGCTCGGCCGGATCGATGTCGACGTGGATGATCTTGGCTTCCTGGGCGAAGCCCGAGACCTTGCCGGTAATGCGATCGTCGAAGCGAGCACCGAGCGCAATCAGCAGATCGCTCTTTTGCATCGCGGTGATTGCCGTGGCGTTGCCGTGCATGCCGGGCATACCGAGGCACAGCGGGTGACTGTCGGGGAACGCACCGCGAGCCATCAGCGTGGTGACCACGTGGATCTGGGTCAGCTCAGCCAACTCGCGCAGCGCTTCGGCAGCCCGGGCCTTGAGCACGCCGCCACCGACGTACAGGATCGGCCGTTCCGATTCGAGGATCAGTTTCGCGGCTTCCTTGATCATCCGTGGGTGACCCTTGATGTTCGGCCGGTAGCCGGGGAGACTGTCGATGACCTCTGCGTCGGTCGGCCAGTACCACTCCATCGTCGACGTGAGCACGTCCTTGGGCACGTCGATCAAGGTTGGACCAGGGCGGCCGGTGGTTGCGATGTGGAACGACTGTCGCACCGCCATCGGCAGGTCCTGGGCGGTCATCACGAGTTCGTTGTGCTTGGTGACGCTGCGGGTGATGCCGACCGTGTCGCATTCTTGGAACGCATCGGTCCCGATCGCCGAGGTGGGCACCTGGCCCGTGATGCAGACCATCGGGATACTGTCCATGTAGGCGTCGCCGGCCCCGTCACCCGTGATTCCGTGGCAGTGGGCACAATGTTCGCGATACAGTCCCTGAGAAGTCCCTTTCTCGTCACTCCACACC
>JANOEM010000341.1:0-5090 GCA_031413195.1 Actinomycetes bacterium | reverse complement strand
GGGTTGGATAGTCGGACCCGAACACTTCGACCGGTGGGCGCAGACCGAGTGCCGCTTTCATCACGACGGGGATCAGGTTGGCGCTGTGGGCCCAGTCTTCGCCGATCACGTTGTCGAGGCTGGCGCCGGCGGCGTTGAAGTAGCGCAGGCTCACCGCGCGCAGCCCATTGGTGGTTCCGTACCAGCCGAGGATGCGCTCCATCATCGCCTTCGTCTCGGCATACACGCTCTCCGGGTGGATCGGTGCGGACTCCGAGACCGGAACGGACGCTGGCGTGCCATAGACGGAACACGACGAAGAAAAGACGAGGTCCTTCACTCCTGCCTCGAGCATCGCGTCGATCAGGTGGACCGTGCCATCGACGTTGTTGTGCCAGTACTTCGACGGTGACCTCATCGATTCGCCGACGTTCTTGTGGGCAGCGAAATGAATCACCGAGGTGACGCCGTATTGCGCGCAGAGCTCACCGACCAAGGCTTCATCCGCGATATCGCCGACGACCAACGGCGCATCGACGACAGCGTCGGCCCAGCCGGTGTCGAGGTTGTCGAGAACGACGACGTCGCGACCGAGGGCGCGCAACCGGCGAACCGTGTGCGAGCCGATGTAGCCGGCGCCGCCGGTGACGAGGACGGTCATGTTGGGGCCCCTTATCGCCTGCTGATGGATGGGTTCAGATGCCGAGTTCGGCTCGGACGGTCGGGATCATCCTGGCCAGACCGTCTCGAAGGGAAACGGTCGGTGACCAGCCGTACGTCGTCGAGACGAGCGTAATGTCCGGGCAGCGCTGCATCGGGTCGCCTTCTCGTTCTGCGGGGAGCGAAACGGTGACGATCTCACTGGCGGATCCGGTGAGATCGACGACCACTTCGGCGAGTTCACGCATCGTGAACTCATCGGGGTTGCCGACGTTGATCGGGCCGATGAGGTGGCCATCGAGGACAGCGATCAAGCCTCGGACCTCGTCGTCGACGTAGCAGAAGCTGCGGGTCTGGCTGCCGTCGCCGTAGAGCGTGATCGGCTCTCCGTACAGCGCCTGACTGATGAACGTGCCGACGACTCTCCCGTCATCGGGGCGCATCCGTGGGCCGTAGGTGTTGAAGATCCGCACGATGCGGATGTCGGCGTCGAGCACGCGCATGTATGCCATGGTCAGCGCTTCGGAGAACCGCTTGGCTTCGTCGTAACAGCTTCGTGGCCCGATCGAGCTGACGTTGCCCCAGTAGCTCTCGGGCTGCGGATGCACGAGCGGGTCGCCGTAGACCTCGCTGGTGCTGGCCAACAGGAACCGAGCGTGCTTGATGACCGCAAGATCCAACAGGTTGCGGGTACCCGTGCTGCCGACGGCCAGGATCTCGAGCGGAATGGTCGCGAAGTCCGCAGGTGATGCCGGGCTGGCGAGGTCCAGTACGGCGTCGAGTTGCCCGTCGATGAGGAGCGGATCGGTGACGTCTTGTTCGAGGAACAGGAAGTGGTCGTGGTCGGCGAGGTGTTCGATGTTCTCGGGCCGACCGCTGATGAAGTTGTCGACGGCGATCACCTCGTCGCCGCGAGCCAACAACGCGTCGGCGAGGTGGGATCCGATGAACCCTGCGCCACCAGCAATGAGAACGCGCATGACTACCGACCGACGCCTTGGTACGTGAAGCCGGCCCGGATTGCTGCCGCACGGTCGAGCAGGTTGCGGGTATCGACGATGTGGGCGTGGGCGAGGCGGTTCTTGACCTCGTCGAGATCGAGCCAGCGGAACTCGTCCCACTCGGTCAGGACGAGTAGCGCAGCGGCACCGTCGCACACTTCGTATGGGTCGCTGCCGACCTCGATCGTCGCGTGGGCCGTGACCTGTGGGTCATAGGCGCGGACGATGGCACCGCGATCCCGCAGTTCGTTGATCACCGCGATGGCGGGCGAGTCACGAAGGTCGTCGGTGTTGGCCTTGAACGTGAGCCCCCACGCGGCGATGACAGAACCGTTGAGATCGCCAACTGCCCGCTCGACCTTCGCGACCATCCGCTCACGTTGCTCGTCGTTGACGACGACGACACCCTTGAGCAGATTGAAGTCGTATCCGGCATCTTCGGCGATGCGTACCATCGCCTTCGTATCTTTCGGAAAACAGTTGTGGGCCACGAGGCCGAACGACGTGACGAGCGTGTGATTGCGGTCGACCTCCGCCGAGTAGACCTGCTGGTTCCGATGATGGAAATCCACCTGAACGACCCGTACCCATGCGGTCGCTTTGTCATTCATTCGGTAGCCCGTCGGCGCGATTCGCTTCGATTGACCGGCGATCGAAGCAAGCACGGCATCGCGCTCGCCCTCCTGCAGCAGCCATACAGCGTCGGAGACTTGGTCGGCGCCCGAAATGCACAGCCAGTAGGTGTCGACCGTGCTCTTCGCGGTTCGTCCGACCTTGAGCCTGGCAACGACACCAAGAGTGCCGAGCAGCCGGACCATGCCATCGGCAAGCTCGCGTGAAACCGTGCCGTACTCCAGAACGACTGACGGCCCGCCACTTATGTATGACCACGAGCCATCGCCGGTCCAGAGCCCGCGGAGCAGCGCCCGACGCTCGTCCTCCGTTGCGCTCCACGCAAGATCAGGAATCCGATGGTCGTAGCACGATATGCCGAGCCCGAGAACGTGTTCGAACATGCCTGCGAAAAGTCGTGACGAGATACTGACTTGGCGAGTAGTGGTCATTCGTCGGACGTCGGTCTTGATGCCGAGCATTCGCCAGGTTTCCGCGACGAACTCGGCGAGATGATCCTCGTTCTGAGGATGGAACGACCAGCAGATTCGGCGGCGCTGACCATCTGTGCCGATGTGCCCCTCGGCGAGGTACAGGCCGATGACCTCCCAGACACGTTCGTTGAGCGGAATCGTCATTGGTACGTACGTGCCGTTTGTCGTTGTGCCGAGCATCGCGTCGTGAAGTGGCAAACGCAGCGACGCGGCCTCACTCAACCGCATCGTGTGAGTTCGTCGCGAGTCGTAGCGTCGATTCGATGGAAGGAGACGGTCCACAGTTCGCGAAACCGCTGCTTGCTCGTCGGTGAGTCGGAGGATGACATTGTGCCAGGCGAGGCCGGCCGGTTCGATCGCCTCGATCATCGAAACGCTGTCGGCCGCGAGTTGTTCGTGCAGCGGATCACCGACGGCTATGGGGAGCCAATGCTGGTCGGTGAGGTCTGCAGCGAGCACGATCGTTGGATCGGATCCTTCGAGGCGAGCCACCATCGGGTGATCGGCCGTCACCGTGAGCCGACGGCCCATCTTCGTTCGAAGCTCGACCATCTGGCCGGCATAGGAACGAGAAGTGAGCGCAGTCATCCGTTCGAACTCGGGGCGGGGAGCGTCGGGATGCCAGCTGAGCACTTCGACCGGCGAGCCATCCTGGCCCTCCCACAACCTCGCAAGATCCCGGAACGCGACGAGCCGAACGTCGCCCTGGAATCTGACCAGGACGGTCTCGGCGCCGTCGAAACAACTACCGCCCCAACCCGGGCCGGGCTTGAGGAACTCGTGGCCGATTCGTTTGTCGTAGCCGATGCCGAGGACGACGTCGTTGACGTCTGCGCCGACGGCTTCGCACACTGCTGCGACTGCGTTGACGAAGGAGATCTTGGTCGCCAGGAATGCGTTTGCGGCGTACTTGATCGTCTCGGCCGAAGCAGGGTCGGTGACGATGACATGACTGGATGTCGCGGTGTAGAGGTCGGCAACGCGAGTTGCGGCGCTGGGGTCGTCGCTTCCGATCACCACTCGGTCCGGCTTGAGGAAGTCGCTCACGGCGGATCCTTCGCGAAGGAACTCGGGGTTGGACACGACGCTGACGTCGTGGCGACCGAGGACCCGTTCGACCACCTTCGTCGAGCCGACCGGCACGGTGGATTTGTTGACCACGATCGAGTGGGCCGGCAGCACGGGCCCGATTTCGGCAGCCGCTGCCTGGAGATAGGTGAGATCTGCGGCGCCGTCTTCGCCCTGTGGGGTCTGCACGCACAGATAGGCGAACTCGCAGTCCTTGGCGGCCTCTTTTGCGCCGATCACGAAGCGCAGGCGACCGCTGGCGATCTCGGCTTCGACGATCTCTTGGAGCCCGGGCTCGAAGATCGGGAGGATTCCCTGGGACAGGCGCTCGATCCGCCCAGGATCGATGTCGGCGCACACGACGTCGTGGCCGAGGTGGGCGAAACACGCGCCGGTGGTGAGACCGACATAACCGGTACCGATGATTGCGATTTGTGAACCCATGTCTGTCGTATCTGTCCTGGTCGCGTAGGGGTTGAAGCAGTCTATGTGGCGTGGTCGGCACCAACCGTGACGTGTGTTGATGTGTATGCAGCCGAACGTCAATCTGCCCGATGGCCTCGCCGATGCGGCGAAAGGAATAGCGTGCGAACAGAATCTGACGAGCTACGGACGTCGGGGCAGCAAGCCGTTGATCGACATCGACGACAGCGATGCCTTGTGGCCAGTGTTCGATTCGCCGGACCCCGCGTGATCCTGGTCCACGGCAACGTGTTGGTCTGCGCGTGAACGGTCTGAGCGTGAAAGGCCGACGCACGTGGCTACGTCGATGCAATTCTGCAAAGCGCCAGATGGATTTGCCCGACCGGTAGCGTTGGCGGACCATGAAGGCGCGCAACGGTAGAGCATCATTCGAGGAGGCCGACGCTGCGCTCGAGCAAGCGCTCGACGAACTCGACGCCAACGTGCCCAACTACAACGAGTGGCTGCGATCGTTGATCGAGCCGGCCGCACAGGGCAACGTGCTCGAACTCGGCGCCGGTGTCGGCACTTTCACGCTCGCATTGCTGCAGACAGCGTCGCATGTCGTCGCGGTCGAACCGTCGATTCGCGGGAGCGCTGTTCTGGCCGCAACCACTCGTGACGACGATCGGGTCACCGCGGTGTCGGGGTATGCCGCTGATGCCGCAACATTCGGGCCGTTCGACGGAGCGGTGCTGTCCAACGTGCTCGAACACATCGAATACGACGAGGCCACGTTGCGCGAGTTGTTGTCCCTTGTCCGTCCGGGAGGGTCGGTCGCGGTCTTCAGCCCCGCGTTTGAAATGCTGATGAG
>JANOEM010000340.1:0-2637 GCA_031413195.1 Actinomycetes bacterium | reverse complement strand
GGGGCAGGACCGGGGATCATGCAGGCGGCGATGGAGGGAGCCGGGCGCGAGCAGAGCATCGGCGTCTCGATCCGGCTGCCGTTCGAGCAGGGCGCCAACCCGGTGATTGCGGGCGACGCCAAATACGTGAGCATGAAGTACTTCTTCACCCGCAAGCTGATGCTGATCAAAGAGAGCAGCGCCTTCGTCTGCCTGCCGGGCGGCTTCGGCACCCTCGACGAGATGTTCGAATTGTTGACCCTGACCCAGACCGGCAAGGGCGTGCCGGTCCCGATCGTGTTTCTCGACACCCCCGGCGATCCGTACTGGGAGCAGGTGGCCGAACTCGTCGACAGCCAATTGGTCGCGCGCGGACTCGTCACCGATGCCGACACCCATCTGTACTTCATCACCGACGACTGCCACGCCGCCGTTGCGGAGATCAATCGGTTCTATTCGAACTACGACAGCCTTCGCTACGTCGGAGATCTGCTCGTGATCAGGGTCAAGCATGCACCGACCGACGAGCAACTGGCCGCGCTCAACACGGCGTTCGCCCATTTGATCACCGAAGGCACGATCAACCGGGTCGAACCACGGCCGCTGGAGGTGAAAGAAGACGATCGGCTCGGCTGCGAGCGAATCGCATTTGCATTCGCGAAACACAGCTACGGTGAGCTTCGGCTGTTGATCAACATGGTGAACGGATTCATCGAATGAGCAAGATGCAACTCGACCAGATCTGGACCTACCCGGTGAAATCGATGCTCGGCGCGCGCATCGAAGCTGCCGAGATTGCTTCGAACGGCATCGTCGGCGACCGGATGTGGACGCTTCGCGATGAGCAGCGGGGAGCCATCGCGAGCGCTCGAACGATCGCCGGGCTGTCTCGAATGGGTGCATCGGTCGATGTGGGTGTCGGACCGGACGGAACCGATGTCGCCGTGATCCACCTTCCCGATGGGAGTTCCGTATCCAGCTTTGATTCCGATGCTGCCGCCCGATTGAGCTCGGCATTGGATCACCCGGTCACGCTCTGGGCCAAACAGGCCGCTGAGTCCGACTTCTACCGCAAGGGTCCGTCGGACGGCGGTGACGTCCTGACCCACATCAGAGCGATCTTCGGTCGGGTCGATGACGAGCCTCTTCCCGATTTCTCGATCTTCCCGCCCGAGATGATGACCGAGTTCGAGTACCCGCCCGGCAACTTCTTCGATTGCTATCCGTTGATGATCATGTCCACGTCCGCAGTGCGCAGCCTGCGCGAGGCACTCCCCGACTCCACGATCGACGAGCGGCGCTTCCGTCCGTCGATCGTCGTCGATACCGGCGACGACCAAGGCCATCCCGAGTTCGACTGGACCGGCCTCCGGTTGAGGGTTGGCGGAGCCGAGTTGCAGATCGGGGCTGCGTGTCCCCGTTGCGTTGCGATCACACGCGAGTTCGCTGAGAACCTTCCTGCCGATCGCAGCGTGCTTCGTCACGTTGTGCGCGACCTCGATCAGAACGTCGGTGTCTATGCCACCGTGATCAGAGGCGGACCGATCCGCGTCGGCGATTCAGTCGAACTCGTCTGAGGCGGCATTCACCGACCGAGGCGCGGTCGTCTCCAGAGCCTCCAGGTTGCGCAGGAGATGGGCGGCCTTGTCGATTGCCCGCCTGGCTTGGGTCAACTGCTTCTCCCTGATCGGTCGCTTGCTCTCGCCGCGACGAAGGGCTGATCGCAGTTCGTCGATCGCTGTCTCGGCGATCTCCTCCGCGATTGCGTCGAGTTTGTCGGCCAACTCGGCGAACTGATCACTCACGGTTCGTCCCAACCAGTTCGTCGATGATGTCGAGCGGATGCATCACCGTCGCTCCCGCCGCGGCGAGGTGCATCGAGCACCCAGGATTCGCGCTCGCGACGACGGTGGCACCGGTTGCCGTTCGGGCACGGTCGATCGACTGCAGCTTTCGGTCACGGATCTTGCCGGCGAGTTCGGGCTGGAGTGCCGAGTATGCGCCGCCAGCGCCGCAGCACAAGCCGTCGTCGTCGAGTTCGACGATGTCTGCGTAGCGTCCGAGCACTGTTCTGACGGGCAAGTGAGCCTTCTGCACGTGGCGAAGGTGGCATGGATCCTGGACGATGATCTGCGGTCGTGGTCGAGATGGGTCCGCAGGCGGCAACGCGTCGAGCCGATCGGCCAGCCATTCGTGGACATCGCGCACACGCGCCGAGAACGCCCGCGCCGACGCTGTACCGATCAAATGTCCATAGTCCTTCATCGCCGCGCCGCATCCCGCTGAGTTGACGAGGACCGGGTTGCTGCCGGGCATGCTGGCCATCGTCCGCCGGGCTAGGCGCTTGGCTTCGTCGACCAACCCTGCGTGGACATGGAGTGCTCCGCAGCAGTCGCCGCCGCGTGCTGCGACAGCGCATGTTGCACCGGTCGACTGGACGACTCGCTGGGTCGCTCGATGGGTGGGCCGCTGCCAGGCGTCCATCACGCAGCCGATGAACATCCAGACGTCGTTGCCTGATGGCGTGATCGGTGGGCCCCGACGAATCGGGAGCGTGGTCAGGCCGAGGCGCTTCGGGACGTCCCGTGCGCGCTGGGCAAGCGCGTGCTGGCTCGTGGGCGGGTGTTGCTGTGGGTGTTGTGGGTGGTGGGGTTTTGT
>JANOEM010000339.1:0-4031 GCA_031413195.1 Actinomycetes bacterium | reverse complement strand
CCATGGCATGGAGAGGGTCAGGAGTTCGATTCTCCTCAGCTCCACCAGGTTAGAGGTCATTTATGGGCCTCTGACCTAGTGGTAAGAGCGTTGAACGAGTAACGAGGCGAGTAACGCCGGGTGGAGCTGCGGGCCGGTGCGCTCGTTGTTGCTGCCCGCCCTGCCGGCGAACTGGCGACCCACGGAGGGGACCGGAGCAAGGCAATCGCGAGTGCCTCGCCTGACATTGGACTGCATCGCAACCAGGCTGCCGACTTCGTACTGATGGCCGAGCATCCCGACATCGTCGAACAGGTCATCGCAGCATCCTCAGACGCTTCGCCGCCAGCGAGACTTCCATACAGCAGTAATGAAGTCTCCGCTGGGCACCGAGTCAGCGGTTGGGCCGTGTACAGGCCGTCAGGTCGGCTCTGGCGGCTGCTGCGGCGATGACGGCTGCTGCGGTGGGGTGCCGGCTTACCTCCCGATCAGACCACCGGAGCCAGACGCGAGGTCTCAGCTCTTCCACTCCGAGATCTCGGAAACGAGCACGTGGAGGGCAATGTCTCGCTTTCGTCTGGGAGCCACACGAACCAGTCGCCGCCACGTTTCATCGCCGCCAGCGAACCACGCCGACATTTGGCGCGGATGGCTCTCGGCGCTACACCGAGACTTCGATCGCAACAAGCAATGTCTTCGCCTCGGCTGCGGTCAACGATCGCTTCGGCGGAGCACGTCGCGTGTTCGGAGTGCGGTCGGCGAGTCGGCAGTCGTTGTTCGTCGCAAGACAGCGCTTGACTGCGTATTTGGGGGCTTGACCGAGTACCGACCCATCTTGATCAATGACGACCGGCGGTGACACCGGGTACTTCACGCGCTCGACGATGTCTGGCTCGCCTTCGACACCGACACGGACAGCTCCGGGCTTCCTGAGTTCGGTGTCTTCAACAATGCGGGCACCAATGCGCTCTTTGCGCTGCAGGAGTTGCGGAACTACGCCTGTCCGGTGCGTCGGTCGATCGTGAACGGGTCCTACGTTGTCGAGTTCGACGCCTCGTGTCCCGGTGACGCGACCGAGCTTTCTGTGCGCTCCACGTACAGCTGGTCGTACGAGGTTGGGGAGCCGCCGACTGGAAGCGAAAACCCCTGCGGTATGCCCGGAGTCTCACTTCCGGATTTGGTTTGCAGCCCGTACGCCACGTACACCGATGAAATGTAGGGAACTGGGCCTCTCGCGCGCTCGTCATAGCCCGTCGCCGCAATGTCACCAACAGCTCGACATGGCGATGTGCTGTGGGAGCTGCTGACATCGTGTTCGGTGGTGCTGTCGCGTGCGTCGCTTTCGCGTTGTGGCCGGAAGCCCTTTACGGCAACAGTTTCGACACGTTGTTGGCGCCATAGTTGGCGGTCCAGATGTTGGTGCCGTCGAACGCAATTCCGGCCGGGCCGGCGGCGCCGGCGGGGAGCGGGATGTTCGTGCCGGTGCCGGTGGCAGCGTTGATTCGGGTCACGTTCGCCGTGTTGTAGTTGGCGGTCCAGATGTTGGTGCCGTCGAACGCGATCGCGGCAGGGGCGGCGGTGCCGACCGGGAGCGCGAAGTTGGTGCCGGCGCCGGTGGCCGGATTGATTCGGGTCACGTTCGCCGACGTGAAGTTGGCGGTCCAGATGTTGGTGCCGTCGAACGCGACTGCGGCCGGGTTGGTGGCGCCGGCGGGGAGCGCGAAGTTGGTGCCGGTGCCGGTGGCGGGGTTGATTCGGGTCACGTTCGCCGTGCTTGTGTTGGCGGTCCAGATGTTGGTGCCGTCGAACGCGATCCCGACCGGGACGGTGGCGCCGGCGGGGAGCGCGAAGTTGGTGCCGGCACCCGTTGCCGGGTTGATCCTCGTCACGCTTGACGAGCCTGTGTTGGCGGTCCAGATGTTGGTGCCGTCGAACGCGACTGCGGCCGGGTTGGTGGCGCCGGGGGGGAGCAAGAAGCTGGTGCCGGCACCGGTGGCGGGGTTGATCCTCGTCACGCTTGACGAGCCTGTGTTGGCGGTCCAGAGGTTGGTGCCGTCGAACGCGATCCCTTGCGGGAAGGCGGCGCCGGGCAGCGTGAAGTTGGTACGGGTGCCGGTGATGGGGTTGATTCGGGTCACGTTCGCCGTGCCAGTGTTGGCTGTCCAGATGTTGGTGCCGTCGAACGCAACTGCGTACGGCAAGGTGGCGCCTGCGGGGAGTGCGATTGTGGCGGCCCGGCCCGGGTCTTGATACCAGGCCAGAAGCGCGATCTGGGTGTCACTGATTCGGTTCACCGGACCGGCGGGCCCAGCTGGCCCAGCTGGACCAGTAGGTCCCGTGGGTCCCGTGGGTCCCGTGGGTCCCGTGCCGCTGGCGCCGGCAGCCTGGTAGTAGCCGACGACGTCGATGATCACATCAACGGTGCCTGCAAGGTTGAACGCGCTCATCGCACCCGTCGCCGACAAAGCGACAGTGACCTGGTTCGGGGTAGGAGGACTCGTCGGGCCGTAGTTCAAGTTCGAAGCGGTCGGACGCGGGTTCGCATCAGACGGAAACACCGTCAGAAAGCTGTTCGCAGTCGCGCCAACAGCAGTGACATTGCTGGCAACACCCGTCGCAGTGTTCGGGATCGTGCAATTTCCATTCGTTCCCCACACTGCGAACGTGACCGTCACCCCCGCACCGATAGGACCGGCCAAAACACCGACACGATCCGAACCCGAACGAGTATCAGCCAGACGACATGGAACGATCGGAACGAATGTCGACGCCGTCGCTGGCTCCGCAGCGCCGACCTCGACCACGAGACCCGCCGCAGTCACGACACCAGCCGCCAAGACCGCTGCGACCCCTATGTGCACAAACCTGAACTGGCCAGCCATGACTGCCCCCGGAGAAGTCGAGAACCCCAACGGAACCCAGGAGCTCGACCCGAACAATACGACAATCCCAGCAGGTCGCGATTCCGACCACGGCCGGATTGCCAAGTTGAGTCCCACGGAGTGCTACGGGGCCGGCGTTCGACCAGGTCATCGACATCGTCCGCCTGATCAAAGGAGTTCGATCGGGCAGTTGATGCCTGGTGCGTTGGCGAGTCGGATGTCGGTCGTGAGCAGGGCCGTTGCGCCGGTCATCTCGGCGAGGGCGACGTAGGTAGCGTCGTACGCGCTGAGATTGTGCCGAAGCGCCCAAATTCTCGGTCGGAGCCAGTCGGCGGGGAACCGGGTGAGGGTCAGGCAAATGAAACCGTCCAAGGCGGACTTGCCTTGCTTCTCAGTGAGGGTCTTCTGGACGACGAGGAGCCGAAGCACGTTGGCCACTTCGCTGTCGATGAGGTGGGGAACGGCAAGTTCCTCGTCGCCGAGTCGATCAGGGTCGAGGTCGTTCGCGACGAGTTCGACGATGACGCCTGCGTCGACGACTCTCAATCGCCACGTCCCTCGTGCAACGCGTTGAGGATTGCGTCTCGATCGACATGGCCTCGAACCTTCGCCTGCGTCTCTTTGATCACGGCGGCGTTTGCGTGCACCGCTCGGGAGCGTTTGGCCAGGTGTTCCAGTTCGCGCAGCATGTATCGGGTCAGGGAGAGTCCCTGGGCCTCGGCGGCGTCGACCAATGCATCGTGCACGTCGTCGGGCACGTCTCGGATCTGGATCACTCTCGACATGGTCGCCACGATACCGTAATGGGTGCATACTGCACCCATTTGAATTGTCGTGACCCTGTCGAATCAGATCGAGCGGAGCTATGTCCAGCACTCGATTGGTGTCGTGCCGTAGGCTGTCCGGCGAGGGCGGGCCCTTGATCGCAGCGCTGCACACCCACCGGGAGTTGAGTTGATTCGAAAGTTCGTCGTTGCCGCGCTCGTCGCCGGCGCATGTCTGGTCGCCGGCACACAGCCTGCGTCGGGTGCCGCGCCAAGGATGGTCGACACCTGGGCCTGGTGCGGGGTTCACCCCGATGACCCCAACGCCCAAGCTTCTGCGCGTTCGATGGCCATGTTCTCCGGGATCGACGCGACGTTCGGGCCGTGCAAGGACGGTTCGCCGAGC
>JANOEM010000338.1:0-4110 GCA_031413195.1 Actinomycetes bacterium | reverse complement strand
AGGTCCGCAGCACCATCTCGGTGACAGGTCCGATCAGCTCGGTCTGCTCGACGAGTGCGATGAAGTCGTTCGGCTGGATCCTGCCGTACACGGGGTGATCCCAACGAATGAGCGCTTCGACCGTGTCGGCCGCGCCCGTGTCCATGCGCACCTGCGGCTGGAAGTACACGCTGAATTGGCCCTCGGCCAGGGCTCTGGGAATGTCGCTCAACAGCTCGACGTGGCCGCGTCGTTGGACGCGAACACAGTCGTCGTAGCGCTCGACCTTCGTACCGAGCCGCTTCGCACGGTACATGGCGATGTCGGCCGCGCGCAGCAGATCCGACGCCGACCGACCGTGCCGCGGCGCGAACGCCACACCGACGCTCACGGCAACGCGGATCGGAAACCCGCGGACCCAGAGCGGCTGCGCGAGCTCGGCGCTCAGTGCATTCATCAGTGTCTCGACCTCCGCACTGCCCTCTGCATTCGTTCGCAGGGGTTGGAGCACGGCGAACTCGTCCCCGGCCAGCCTGGCGGCCACGGCCGCGCGCGGCAAGCTGTCGGCGAGTCGCCGGGCGAACGTCGAGAGCACTGCGTCGCCGACGTCGTGTCCCAGTTCGTCGTTGACCTCCTTGAACCGATCGAGGTCGATCAGCATCACCATCGCCGATGCCGATCCTCCCGCACCGCCGACGACCATGTCGACGCGTTCGGCGAAGGCCCGACGGTTCGCCAGGCCCGTCAGCGCATCATGACGCGCCTCGTAGGCGCGTTCGAAGGCCTGTCTCGTCGACTGGAAGACGAGTACCGTCGTGATCGCGAGGAGGGGCGCGAGCGCTCGGCTGAACTCGACGCCGACGATCCAGATCGGTGCGAGTGACAGTAGTGCACCCTCGGCAGTCACCCACGCACCGATGCCGTGCGCCAGGCCGGTCGCGAGCGCGACTCGTGAGCGTGCGGCTTCGTCGATCGCCGTGACGATGCCGTCGACCATGAGGATCGTCGCTCCGATCATCGTCGCGCCGACCACCCAGCGCCACGAGACCCCTGCGACGTTGTCCATCGACCAGGTCGCGTCGAGCCACATTGACACCGACGACGCGGATCCCACAGTCAGTGCGACCTTGGACAACCGCATCAGCGTCGTGACCGGAGTGGCACGAACGACGAGCGCATGAGCAACGGTGCCGAGCATCGACGCCCACAACGCCCCAGTCGACGAGCCGACCAGCAACAGGGCGAATGAAAAGAGATAGACGGGGGTGACGTAGGTGCTCGGACCGGATCGGATCCAACACCGGCGACTCGTCTCGCCGACGAGAAGCCCGATCGCGAGGAACGCAAGCACCTGCCAGTCGGCGTTCGGCGGCGCTCTGTGCATGTCGGCTCTGATGACGGCAACGACTACTGCGACCGCGACCGACAACGTGCCGACTGCGGCGACCGTCAGCGCAACACGATCTGGAACCTGCCACGTCGCCACGTGCGAGGCGCGCTGACGCGCTCCAATCCGGACCGCCTCGAGTTCATGTGATGTTGCTGCCACGCTGCTCCGCCCAGTCGCCAGTCGACTCGGTGTCGACCATGGTGGGTATCGGGATCGCGGCGGACCTTCTTGAACCGTCACTGCGTGCCGGTCCTGCTCCCACTGCAGGAGAAGACGCCGATCGTCTGTCTGAGTCTGCCCTGCCCGGACTTCATGACGCGCTCACCGACCGTGACCGCAGCGTCGATCCCACGCGAGTTGACCCAGCGCCTGGAAGCGTCCGGTTGACGACCGGCATGTGAAACGCTGTGAACGATCAGGGAAACACTCATCGGCGATCATCGACAACCGACAAGGGGTCGGTGGTCGGCGTGTCGTTCTTCGTGTTGCGCCGCCGACGCAGTTGACAAGGCCCTCGCTGTTGCGGGATCGTTGCGCCTCGGTGGTCCTGCCGAGCATCGACAAATGGGGTTCCAGATGGACGAGCTACACGTGACGGCCAGGTTTCCCGCGATATCGGCGGCGAATCTCGAAGCGTTCAAGGCGCTCATCGCCGAAGCGATCGTCAAGGCCCGCAGCGAGCCTGGGAACGTGCAGTACGAGTGGTTCTTCAATGACGATCGGACGAAATGCTTCGTCCGAGAGGCCTACGCCGACTCAAACACGGTACTTTCTCGAGGAGTTCGACCGGATCGCAACGACCACCGCACCCACCGGCGAGCAGACCCCCTGTTCGAGCTGAACCCCAAGCCCGGGCAGGTGTAGACCCTCGATCGATGCCCGCTGGATCGCGACCAGCCCCCCCAGGGCCGGTTGCGGACCCCGAACCGGACGCGTGCCGGGTCCGCGCACCACCCCAGGGCTGCCACGTGCGATCAGCCCTCAAGTGGCTCGATACACGTCGCCTCGGTGATCGATGCGCAGTACCGTGACCGTGCGCTCGATCTCGTCAATTCGATACAGGACGCGGTAGCTCCCGCGGCGGGCGCTGTGGATGCCGGCGAGTTCGTTTCGCAGTTCGCGGCCAACGCGGCGGGAATTGTCGATCAACGTCCCGGCGATGAAGTCAATGACGGCGGCGCTGACCGCTGGCCGTCGATGAGGCTCTCGTCACCGTGCTCGGCCTCGATTGATCCGACCCGACCTGCCGCAGTGCCCGCTCACGGACGGCCGACGCTAATGGCGTCGAAGGCACTCGGTATTCCCAACTCGCTATGCACCATCGGCTATTCGGCTTCCGGCGAAGCCAGTCGCCTCTTCGGCCCGACGAGTCGAGGGCGAGTTGGTCGACGGGTCGCTCCGCGTCGGGCACATGTACCCGGGTCTGCGAGGCTGGGCTCATGCGCTATCGACGATTGGGCCGCACCGCTCTCCAGGTCAGCGAGCTGTGTCTCGGCACGATGAACTTCGGGCCGCAGACGCCCGAGGAGGAGTCGTTCGCGATCATGGATCGCGCGGTCGAGCTGGGGATCAACTTTTTCGACACAGCGAACCGCTACGGCGGTGACCTGGGCGCTGGGGCCACCGAATCGATCATCGGACGCTGGTTCGCTCAGGGCGGCGGCCGGCGCGACAAGATCGTCCTGGCGACGAAGCTCTTCGGAGCGATGTCCGATTGGCCGAATGATGGCCGGCTGTCGGCACGTCACATTCGGATGGCGTGCGAGGACAGCCTTCGGCGGATGCAGACCGACCACATCGACCTTTACCAGATGCACCACATCGACCGAACCGCTCCGTGGGAGGAGATCTGGCAGGCGATGGACACCTTGATCCAGCAGGGCAAGATCACCTATGTCGGCAGCAGCAACTTCGCCGGCTGGCACATCGCCCGAGCGAACGAAGCCGCCGCCCGCCGGAACACGTTCGGTCTCGTCAGCGAGCAGAGCCACTACAACCTCTTGGTGCGCACCGTCGAGCTCGAAGTGCTGCCGGCGTGTCGCGAGTACGGCGTCGGTGTGATCCTGTGGAGCCCGCTGTCGGGCGGGCTGCTGGGCGGCGTACTTGGCGACTCCGACCGTGCTCGTCGCCAGTCCCCACAATCGCTGAAGCGGATCGACAAACTGCGCCCTCAGCTGGAGCAGTGGGAGACGCTGTGCGCTGATCTCAGCGAGGAGCCTGCAGCGGTGGCGTTGGCGTGGCTCCTCGCCCAGGACGGCGTTATCTGTCCGATTATCGGCCCGCGCACACTTGGCCAGCTCGACGGCGCCTCGCTGCACTCCCTCGAGATCACCCTCGCACCAGACACGCTGACATCGATCGACGCCATCTTCCCTGGCCCCGGCGGCACGGCACCCGAAGCGTATGCCTGGTAACCCATCGGTGCTTCATCGAGAGTTCGAAGGTTGCCGACTCGAAACTGCGCCCTGAACTGACCGCTGTAGTCCTCTGTGTGTGGCACGCCTGTGGCACGAAAGAACCTTCGCTCGTCTGGTGGTGGTTGAGCGCGATCGGATCCAGCGACAGGTCTCATGGGCGCGATGATTTGTGGTGTCAATGTCCCGGCGGGGCGGGATCGGCTCGATCACGGCCTGGGCGCGGGTCATAAGACGCAAGGCGCGCAAATGGGTCAGCGTCGCCCCAACCATCCCGGGGACGGCCGCAACCGTTTCGAGTACAATTGCTCGGTTGCCATAGCGTTT